>NZ_LWFU01000824.1:0-7465 GCF_001635135.1 Oleiphilus sp. HI0080 | reverse complement strand
ATTACTTATGACGCATTGAAGCAGGTTATCGATATTCTTATTGCCGATATGCGGCAGAAGTTTGCGGTAAATGCACCTCGGGTTCTGGTTGCTGGCTTGAATCCGCATGCAGGAGAAGGTGGCCACATGGGACGAGAAGAGATCGATGTGATTGAGCCGGTAATGTCGGAATATCTCGGTCAGGACGTGTCGCTGGTTGGGCCGTTGCCTGCCGATACGCTGTTTACCCCCAAGTATCTGGATACCGCTGATGCGGTACTCGCCATGTATCATGATCAAGGGCTGCCGGTGCTGAAATATGCGGGCTTTGGTGAGTCGGTGAACATTACGCTTGGTCTACCCATTATTCGCACATCCGTCGATCATGGTACGGCTCTTGATCTTGCGGGTTCCGGCAATATTGACGCCGGGAGCTTTAAGGCGGCTGTTAATATGGCTGTTGAGATGGTGAGCGCGAAGGCGTGATCTAACTCTGATCTTAGACAGGTCTAGAGCAGGCGGCTGTTATTCTCGGCATTCTATTCTAAAGTTCAATACGATTATTTTTATAGGCTTCTAACATGGCTAAGAGCAGGAAATCAGCAGGTCATCAGGCGCGTAAGCGCTTTGGGCAGAACTTTTTAAGTGATGATGCTGTGATTGCGCGCATTGTAAGTGGTATTAATCCGCGTCATGGCGACCGTATGGTTGAAATCGGGCCAGGCCTAGGGGCGTTGACAGAACACTTGTTGGATGGCCTTGATGGAAAGCTTCAAGTGGTGGAATTGGATCGGGATTTGATTCCCGTTCTACGCACGAAGTTTTTTAATTATCCCGACTTTGAGATTCACGAAGCAGACGCGCTCAAGTTCGACTTTAATGCGCTTGCCGATGAAGAGCACCCTTTGCGGGTTGTGGGTAATCTGCCGTACAACATCTCTACACCGCTCATCTTTCATTTGCTTAGCAACATCACGCATTTGAAGGACATGCACTTTATGCTGCAAAAAGAGGTCGTAGAACGGATGGCGGCGGTTCCGGGGCAGTCTCTTTATGGCCGACTGGGCATTATGACTCAGTACCATTGCCGTGTTCAGCCCCTGTTTATTGTTGGGCCAGAGGCATTTGAACCTGCTCCAAAAGTGGAATCTGCGATTGTTCGCCTGACGCCACACACTGAATTGCCGCACCCCGTTGAATCGATTGATCGACTGCAAGCGATTGTTAAGACCGCGTTTACGAAAAGAAGAAAGACACTTCGCAATGCCTTGGCAGGAGTGATTGAGCTAGAGGCGCTGGATGAGCTGAATATCGACCCAGGCTTGAGACCGGAAAATCTAAGCCTTGGTCAATATGCTGCGCTTGCGAACTGGAAGCCTTCTTAGCCTTTCATCATGCCAGCCATCCCGGTAACTTCATCGGGGTGGTCAACGAGAGGAGCTAATGCGGCCATCGCGGTTTCTTCCGATATGCCAAAGTACTCAAAGGTTTCATGGGGAGGCGTATTGATTGTCTGAGGAATTACTCCGAGCTTTCCGAGCATGTATTGAGTGAGATGCAACACCTTCGGGTATTGGCAAAATTCGCCTTCATACGCCGGATTTTTTTGATGCCGAATCGCCGCAACTACCTGATCAGGTAGAGACCATACATTCATCAAAATGGCACCAACCTGCTCGCCTGTCAGTTCGAGACAGTGTGCTTCAATTAGAGAGGAGTCAACGTGCGGATTGGCCTCTCGATAGCGACAAATCAGCGAGTGATGCGGCGGGAATACGTGCGCTAGGACTAGATAACCAAAGTTATGCAACAACCCTGAGAGATAGGCCATACCGAAGCTTGGGCGGTAGGCCGGTTCGATTTTGCTGATCAATGCGGTTGTTCCCAATGCCATCCACAATGCTTTTTGCCAGTAGGGGGTGAATCCCTCGGGTTCGTTCTCTGGAAGATTTAGCGTTTTTCCAAGCGATAAGCCCATCGACAGGTTCATAACCAAGTCAAAACCGAGAACGCGAATAATGGCATCATGCACCGACTTAATATTACCTGGTGCGCTGTAGAACGAACTCGAAGCCCAGCTAACGACTTGCGCGGCGAGGCTCGGGTCTTTCTCTACAATGGTAGAGAGTTCTTCACTGCTCGCGTCTGGGTCTGCGCGCAAACGAATTATATCTTGTGCGCTTTGAGGAAGTGGCGGAAGCTCTAAGGTATCTTCTATGCGCTGCTTGATTCTTAGCGACGTAAATTTCTCAATTGCCTGCACGATCTCTTCACGGTCTTTCTCCGCTTCGTCATGCCGCTTTATGTCTGAAATCAGACGCGTAAAGGAATTCTGTTGGCCCTTAACCAGCATGTCGTTGAGCAGGCTACGCTTTATTTTTAATAACTGGTCCGGTTCGCCGACATCGAGGAATGCATACTCAGAGTTGTTCTCTGTAAGGGAGCTATCAACAATGGGAGGGATGCCTGTAATATCCGGAATAGCGGGTATCGCACGCAGCTCATATTGATCGAGTAGGCCTTGTAGATCACTTTGCTTGATGACTTTGAGCTCTCGGCCCATGACACGATTTAAGGTGTCGATGTTTACAATGCGGTCTGCGGGATAGACTACCTGAGCTCGGCCCAATGCGTCAGACATCAGGACAAGGCAAACACGCTCTTCGTCTTTGACGCCTGCGCGACGAACTAGCTCTGGTGTTTCATAATCACTGCGATCTGAAAATTGCGCGATAGATTGGGTAATAATTGCTGGAATGCTCATGGTATTGCGTGCTGCTCCTTGACCTGATGCTGATAGACGAATAGTCCAAGTTGACTCGTCTATATTGAGTGTAGATCAAGAACGCGGTGACGCGAGCTTATCAATATCGCGGGACAGAAAATACAGAAACAAAAAAGGCGCGTCGATGACGCGCCTTTAGAAAAGCCTGATCTCTAACTAGTTCCAGAAGTACATCTGTGACAGATAATCTTGCAGAGCCTGCACATTTTGCTCTTCTTGTTCGTTGTGTGGTACAAAAATTTCCATAGCGATTTCTCCAATATTGTCGCAAGGTGAATTTAACCTCTGGAATGAAATACTACGCACAATAGACCTGTTGTTCTTGACTTGAAGCACCAAGTTATTGACGATTTGTATCAACCTTTAACAATAAGAGCACATTGATGCCTCCTTCCGACAGTCCGCAACAAAACGCACCAAAGACCGCGTTTTACAGTGCGCAGGCGCATACCTGCAAGATCTTGTGCGACTACCTTATCCGCAAGGGTTATGAAGCGTCGAAGTTGAGTGACGTCCTTGACTTGAAGCTCGATGACCTAGATACCGAAGAAGCCCGAGTGAATCTCGATCGCTATTATGCGCTTTGGCGCGAGGCCGTTGAATACACGGGCAAGCCTGACCTTGCGCTTCGATTGGCAGCGAGAAATGTCATGGAAGGTATGGGATTGGTGGGACATGTCTTCTTCAACTGTAAGACGCTGAAACAGGCGCTTGAGCATTACCAACGTTACTACCAACTGGTCAATCAAAGTATCGAGATAAACATACTTGAGCGCGGTGATGAGGCCGTTATTCAATACTCCGTCAAAGACGGGTTTGAGTATTGTCGCTACGAGATGGAATATAGTCTGACCATCGCGGCGCATAGGGCAAAGCGCTTGCTTCAAAGCGGCCTTGATATGCGTTACGTCGCCTTTGCTCATGCCGAACCGGATTATCCGGAGGAATACGAGAAAATGTTTCGTTGCCCAATTAAGTTTGGTCAAAGCCATTCCGAAATCGCGTTTGATGCACATTATCTTGCCTATAAAATGCCGCGAAACAGCCCTTCGCTCTATAAAGTACTTACCGCGCACTTAGATCGCTTACTTAGTTCGTTGGGGAAGGGCGCTTCGGTAGCGAGCAAAGTTGAAGCAATTGTGAGCAAAAAGATTTCAGATGCCGAGCTAGATGCGGACTACGTTGCTTCTCGGCTTAATATGAGCCGAAATACGCTCTACAGAAAGCTCAAAAAAGAGGGCGTTGCGTATCAGGATATTGTGGATGGCGTTCGTGCTGATTACGCCATTCAGCATTTGAAATCAGGAGAATACAGCATCACCGAGCTGACGTTTATTCTCGGTTTCTCAGAGGTTAGTGCTTTCAGTCGCGCTTTTAAGCGCTGGACAGGGCAAACGCCGAATTCTTACGTGAAAGGTGACGCGTCTCAGGGTTAAAGCCGGCGCCGGGTTTAGGTGGTTTTTCGAGCAAAAAAGAGGGACGAAAGTCAAAAGCGATGTCCCTCGTTTGCGCGTTTTATCCTGTTGTTTTGAGCAGCTTGCGCGCGGTCTCAGCAAGGTCTGCGGGGTAAACAATGGTTTTCGCGTTAGGAGACGCGGCAAGACCCTCCATGCTATTAATGTACTTTTCACCCAATAAGAACATGGCAGACATGTTTTTATCACCCAAGGAGTTGGTGACCAGCTCAATGGCCTCTTTTTGGGCATTTGCAAGAACGATTGCGGCTTCGGCATCCCGTTTTGATGCCTCCAAACGACCTTCCGCTTCTAGAATTTGCGCATCACGCTGTCCTTCTGCTTCGGTAACGGTCGCTCGCCGAGAGCGCTCAGCAGACGCTTGAGCTTCCATCGCTTCCTGCATGGTGACGCTAGGCGATATATCCTGGATCTCGACTGTCTTTAGATTGATACCCCACTCTCCTATCTGTTCAGAGAGGCTGGCGGAGAGCTTCGCTTTGATCTCGTCGCGCGATGACAAGGTTTGGTCTAGGGCCATCTCACCGATGATTGAACGGAGCGTTGTTTGGACGAGGTTTTGAATCGCGAACTCGTAATTCTCAACGCCGTAGACCGTTTTGCGCGGCTCCATAATCGCAATGTACGCGACGGCATTGGCACCGATTACCGCGTTATCACTCGTAATCACTTCTTGTTTGGGAATCTCTAAAACGATGTCTTTGGTTGTTAACGTGTATCGCGCTACGTCAATAAATGGCACGATAAAACTCAAGCCTGGGGTGAGTGTACTTTGGTATTTGCCAAGTCGCTCGACGACGACTTGCATGCCTTGCGGCACCATCACAATGCTTTTGAAAATAGCAACGAGGACGATCGCGGCGATTAAGCCTGCGAGAATAAGACTGGTCATATCAAAGCTTCCTTTTTCTTTTCTACGATTAACAAGTGGTTTTCTTCAACGGAGACTATGCGAACGGTATCGCCCAATTTTAACGCTTGATCGCAGCGGTAGTCCCAAATCTCTTTGCCTTCCACTGGGATATTAAAGCGAAGCTTACCCGGTTGGCTGGCTTCGGTATTAAACGTGACATAGCCGAGCTGCGTATTCATGGCGGTTTGCAGGTCATGGCTTGTGGATTGATCGCCAATTTTCGGTTTAACGACCTTAAACCAAACGATGACATCAACTGCGCTCAGGCCTGCAAAAATAAGAACCTCCTGATAGGTTGCAAGTTCAACCAAGTAGGCGATGCCACCTGTAAATACGGCGGCGAGTCCAATCAGCAAAAACACGAAGCTTGGAACGAAAAATTCGACAAGGCTTAGCAGAAGGCCAATTGCTGCCCAGTGCCATGGCTCAAGTTCTATCATTAGGTCATCCTTTACGGTGGATAAAGCGAGAGGTTTTACAATAACGAAGAACGTAGCAAGGCGCTAGCGTTTCTCTGGACTGCAATGCCGACTCAAAGGTTAGACAGCTCTTCTTGGATATCGTTCTTAAAGTCTTCTGCTTCCGTTACCCAGACCGTTGCATCAAGACCAGGGAAAACGCCAATTTCCAGTTTGTCTTTAGTCAGGCCTGGCACCCAGTCCTTTAAAAACTTTGGTAAGGATAGGCATTTTGCTTCTAGATCCGTCTCACCCTGAGCATAGAAAACAGCCAGACTTTCACTTGGCCATACTGGCAAGTATTCAAATTCCTCGTCTTCTGAATAGATCTTTAAGAACTCTTCATTCTGATTGATGAGTATCCATACTTCGCGCTCTTCGACGATCTGGATAAGGCTGTATTCGTAACGGCTTTCGCAGTCCAAGTCGTAAAGTTCTTGAGGGTTCTCTTGGCTCATAACTAATTCCTATTTTCCCAAGGGGAAGGGGTTGGGTTGACGAAAGTGGCTAGATACAGGCTTTCTACCTTGTCTCTTGCCCATGGTGTGCGGCGAAGAAACTTTAATGATGACTTAATGGAAGGGTCGCTTTTGAAACAGTTGATATTGATGCGTTTTGCTAGACCTTCCCATTGATAGTGTTCTTGAAGTCTGGTCACCATCATTTCCAAGGTGATTCCATGCAAGGGGTTGTTCGGTTGCTCTTCGCTCATACGCTCTGCCAAAACAATAAAATAAGAAGATAGGGCCTTGTAACGCGCAGACTATAACGAATAAATGGCGAAGTTGTGTGTTTTTTTTGAAAAGACTCTAAGGTCGATTGCCAGCGCAGCGCTTTGAGCGAAAAAGCCAGCAGGCTGCAGAAAGCGAAGGCCCGTCAGTAAAGTGGCTGCATTACTTTAGCTGTGCGAATAAGGTATGCGCCCATTTATAAAGAGCATCTAAACTGGGAAGCTCTTCGGATGTTTTCTTCGAAACCAGCCAATAAGCTAGCTCGGCTTCAATAGGGTCCGCGTTTAGTTTTACAACGCGCCGTGTCTTAAGCCAATGATTAATGATGGGCGTTAACCCTACGCAAATCCCCAAGCCTTCTTCTGCGGCGCGCAAGGCAGCGAAGTATGAGTCGCACACAATGCGCTCTTTGGCGACAATGTTTGGGAAAATCTGCCCCCAGTCCTCCAGGTTTTCGTTTAGTGTTAGCAAAGTATTTTCTCCAAGCAGCGCTTGGTTGACGAAGGTCTGTTGATCCAAACCATTTTCAGTTAGATAACGCTCACTAGCGATCAAGCAAAAGCCGATTTTGCATACAGGTCGCGCATATAACGAACTCCACTTACCCGCGCCAAAACGTATTGCTGCGTCAAACTGATGGTCATCAAAGCTTACTAGCTCGTTTCCGGTTGTAATGCGCAGTTCGGTCTTCGGGTCGAACTGCTTAAACTTCATATAATTCGGAATCAACAGCTCTTGAGCGATAAAAATCGGCGCGCTAACTTGGAGTACATTTGGGCCAAGGGACCGAGAGAATTGTTCGTACCCCTCCCTGTGCACCTTTATAACCTGCCCTGCTACCGTGTAATAGCGATGTCCTTCTTCGGTGAGCCTTAGCTGCTTTTTGCTTCGGTCAAACAAACTGACACCAATATATTCTTCTAGAGATTTTATCTGCTGACTTATTGCTGGTGGGCTGACGCATAATTCGTCAGCGGCTTTACGAAAACTAAGCAGGCGCGCCGCACTTTCAAACGCTGGCAGCCATTGGATAGGTGGAGGGGTTGTGTGCATCGCCAAGCTTTCGCAATAAAGATAAGTAAAACTTATCATAAGCTCAGAAAATATGAATTGCGATGCTTTAT
>NZ_LWFU01000823.1:0-2546 GCF_001635135.1 Oleiphilus sp. HI0080 | reverse complement strand
TAACTGAATCATCAGCCAATAGCGGATAACGTACAGAATCAAAAAAGGCTACCGAAGCAGCCCGTTTATCTTGTTACTTTTTAGAGACATGCGCAACGTCATTTAACGCTCATGTTTTGACTCCGTTTTCATCTCTGGACGTGATCAACGGAGCCGAAAAAACATGAGCTCGCCACTGTCTAGGGCGCTATGTTCACCCGGTTTGCTGGCGTATAGCCAACATCAACCGAGCCAATCTATGGCGTCTTTAAGCCGATGCTCTGTTAGACCGAGTTTGTCCCACGAGCAGTAGGTTGATGTCGCCTTTCACTTTGAAACTCATAATCAGCAGATAAGCACTTAGGAAAAACGCCCCGCCAAGAAAACCAGCGAGCCCCAAGATGAGTCCAACCGGCTTAAAATGATGGCGCCACGCCAGCCAAAGGGCCGACAAAGCCAAAAAGCACATAAAGTCGAGATTGAATTGCCCAGGCCATGCCACTTTTGCGATGTCTCCGAAAAACACGGGTAACAATCCTAGGCCATGGTTTGAAACAACAATCGCTGTATAGGCAGCAATCACGATAAATATCGTACCCAGTAATAGTCGAAATGCGGTCATCATTGTCTCCTAGAACGTTTAAAACGATGTATCTGATTGCTAGGGCAGCTTATTAGTTTTTGGTGTGTTTCTTCACCGACATGGCGGTCCATGCTGGAAGCTCTTGTTCAAAACTGACACTACTCGCGATTAAGTCGTGTGGCAGCGCGATATTCGCAACGGTCATATGCATCTCACCTGGCCATTTGCTAGAGCGAAAGAACATGCGTGTGCCGCAGTCCGTACAAAATCCCCGTTCTGATTCTTGGGATGATTGGTACCACCGTAGCGAAGCGATGCCGGCATCTACCGTAAAGTGCGCGCTCTTTACACCAACCCACGTGACGGCAGATGCTCCATGCGCCTGTCGGCAAGACGCACAAACGCAATCGGCCACGAACAGCGCAGGCCCGGTGAAAGAGAATTGCACCACGCCACACATGCATGATCCTTGATATGGCTTGTTCATGTCCGATAACTCCTGCTTCAAGTATGCACAACATGTTTGGGTTTAAACTGAACTGTGCTTTTGCGGCTCATCTTCCAGATAACCATGCCTTGATTTGCTATGCGTCCGTATCTGACCAAACCGCTAACTCATTGCCGCTGGGCTCAATGAAATGAAAGCGCTTGCCACCGGGAAAAGCAAAAATGGGCTTAGAAATTACGCCGCCCGCCAATTGAATCTTGCGTAAGGTTTGCTGCAAGTCGGAACTGTAAAATACCACTAAAGCTGCACCGTTTTCTGGTATCGGTTTGCGGTCAGCCTTATAGAAACCGCCATCCAACCCTTGCCCAGAGAAAGCTGTGTAGTCAGAGCCAAAGTCCTCAAACGTCCAGTTGAATACCTCGTAGAAGAAGTTCTTTGTGGCGTTCAGGTTCACAGCTGGAAATTCAACATAGTTTATCTTCTCATGCTCGTTCATGATGTTTCCTCGGAATAGCGCAACTTGTTGGCGATGGTTGATAAACTGGTTATGCAGGCTTACAATGCGTACATATTTACGTACATGTACAGGAGATGATTTATGGAGAGCATAAGCTACACAGCTGCCAGAAGCAACCTTGCTAAAACAATGGAGCAAGTTTGTGATGACCACGCACCAATTGCAATTACCCGCAAGGGAGAAGGCGCCGTAGTTATGATTTCTATGGATGACTACCAAGCGCTTGAAGAAACAGCCTACTTGTTGCGAAGCCCCAAAAACACTAAACGACTGATTGAATCTATTGCTGAACTCGAAGCTGGGAAGGGCCAAGAAAAGGAATTGATTGAGTGAAGCTAATCTTTGCAGAAAAAGCATGGGAAGATTATCTATACTGGCAGAAAACAGATAAGAAGATATTGAAACGAATTAATACGCTTATTAATGAAATTAAGCGAGACCCTTTCGAAGGCGTTGGTAAACCAGAGCCACTTAAACATGCCCTGTCTGGTTACTGGTCTAGACGCATTAACGATGAGCACAGAATTGTTTACAAAGTTAATGATGACTCCCTTCTTATCGCTCAACTACGCTACCACTACTAGCGCATAACAGTGTGTTTAACGAACCTTCCGGTCCGCTAAACACTTTTTATGCATTTTCGCTTGCCCCTGATTTTGTTGCAAAAGTAAGCGGTAGAAACATGAACACCACCAGTGCCCAAGTATATAAAAAAACACCTATTAACCCGTGTACGAATGTTACTGCAAACGCCACTTTTGTTTGGCGACCAGAAAAGAACAAAACCGCGCAAAATATACAAATGAATATTGAAACGAGAGTATAAATAAATAACCAAGAACCAGCTTGGGATGGCGAAATAGCAAACAGAAAAGCCTGCTTTGCTTACTCGATTGACGATAAGCAGTCAGGTTTTACGCCGAACAAATAGACCCACCAAATAGCGGTAAACGCACCACTCGCGATGAGGCTAAATAAGCCAGCTCCTTTATTACTCATAACTTCCCTTAGAGCGTATA
>NZ_LWFU01000822.1:0-2683 GCF_001635135.1 Oleiphilus sp. HI0080 | reverse complement strand
CATCTTGAAAAGCTTGGCTTCGTAGCTTGGCCTGCTTAAATGCATACAAAAAGCCGCCGATTCCGGCGATGACGATTAACCACCATTCTTGCATCCACTCAGATATTCCAATCACGAACTGGGTGAAGATCGGAAGTTCGGCGCCAAATCCTCCAAAGAGAGCTTCAAACTGAGGCACCACTTTGATCAGCAAAATTACCGTTACGATGAATGCTACGACCACAACAGATATTGGGTAGGTCATGGCTTTTTTGACTTTTTTCTTAAGGGTTTCTGTTTTTTCCATGTAGGTCGCAACGCGGTCCAGCATGGTCTCGAGGGCACCTGATTGCTCGCCCGAGTTGACGAGGTTTACAAATAGATCATCAAAGTAAGCAGGATGCTTTTTTAATGCGCCTGCAAAGTTATTACCCGCAGCGACGTCATTCTTTATGTCGAGCACCAACTCCCTTAGAGTTGGGTTTTCAACCCCGTCTGCAACAATTTCAAAAGACTGTATTAGGGGGACGCCCGCTTTCATCATGGTCGCTAATTGGCGCACAAATATTGCGATATCAAACGGGGTGATTTTCTTTTTTCCTCCGCCGAAGCTGAAAGAAGGTTTGCGTATGCGCTTCGCATTAATGCCTTGCTTTCGAAGTTGGGCTTTTACGATTGCTTGAGTTTCACCACGCATTTCGCCTTTTACTTTATTGCCTTTGCGGTCGGTGCCTTCCCATTCAAAAGCGATAAGTTTTTTTGTGTTTTCTGCCATGATTATTCCTTCGTTACTCGCTGTACTTCTGCAAGGCTGGTAACGCCCTCAATTGCTTTTAATAATGCAGATTTTCTTAAATCGTTAAACCCTTCCTCATCAGCAGCTTTTGCGATCGCGAGCGAGTCGGCTTCCTGCATAATGAGTTGAGAAATGCTTGGTGTGATCTTGACCACTTCGTAGATACCTACTCTTCCTTTATAGCCGTTATTACACTTATCGCAGCCTTTCGGTTGATAGATTGTGATGCCGGCATCAATTTGATCTTGGGTAAAGCCTTCTTTGAGCAATGTTTCACCAGGTATGTCAATCGGCTCTTTACAGCTGCTGCAAAGGCGTCGTGCCAATCGCTGTGCAATAATAAGTGATACGGATGTTGCGATACTAAACGCCGGTACACCCATGTTGATTAGACGGGTCAGGGTCTCTGGTGCACTGTTAGTGTGCAAGGTTGACATGACCAAGTGACCGGTTTGCGCGGCTTTGATCGCGATAGAGGCGGTCTCTAAATCTCGAATCTCACCAACCATGACAATGTCAGGATCCTGTCGCAAAAAGGAACGAAGTGCTTCCGAGAAGTTAAGGCCGACTTTTGAATTTACGTTAACCTGATTAATACCCTCTAGGTTGATCTCAACAGGATCTTCCGCAGTTGATATATTTAGTTCTGGCGTATTTAGGATGTTCAAGCCGGTATAAAGTGAAACAGTTTTTCCCGATCCGGTAGGGCCGGTCACGAGGATCATACCTTGAGGTTGGTGCAATGCTTCGAGATAAAGTTCTTTCTGAAAGTCTTCATACCCAAGCGCGTCGATACCCATCTTCGCAGAGCTTGGATCGAGAATCCGCAGGACGATCTTTTCACCCCAAAGGGTGGGTAGGGTGTTGACCCGGAAGTCGATGGCCTTCGTTTTAGAGAGTTTCATCTTGATCCGGCCATCTTGCGGCATCCGCCTCTCGGATATGTCCATCTGTGACATGACTTTCAGGCGGGCTGCGATTTTCGGCGCAAGTTTAATGGATGGTTTAGATACTTCATGAAGAATGCCATCAGTACGATAACGAACTCGGTAAGTTTTTTCGTAGGGTTCAAAGTGAAGATCCGAGGCTCCTTGTTTAATCGCATCAAGCAGCATTTTGTTAACGTACTTAACGATCGGAGCGTCGTCGGCCTCGTTGCTGATAGCTTCATCTTCCTTATCTGATGAGCCGTCATCAATATCGATATCTAAATCGGCGTCATCCAGATCGCCCATCGAGTCGTCTTGAGATTCAAGGTACTTGTCGATAGCACTGATCAACTTGTCGTCTTCTACTAATACTGAGTCAACACTCATCCCTGTATGGAATTTAATCTCGTCTACGGCGTTAACGTTTGTTGGATCGGATACGGCGATAAAGAGTCGATTTCCACGCACGTATAGAGGTAGCGCGCGATGCTTGCGGATCAATTTTTCTTCAACGACTTTTTCGGGATACGAGACCTTGAGGAATGCGTTTAGATCAAGAACGGGTAAGCCGAATTCCTCTGCGGCACTAAAAGCGATCGCTTTCGAGTTCGCCAAGTTTTCTGAAACTAAGTGGGTGATCAGAGGTATGTTGTTTTCTATCGCATGCGATTGCGCCTTTAGAGCTGTGTCTTCATCAATAATATGATCAAGAACGAATTTTCGTGCTAGGCCAGTTAGATTGGTTGGCGTATTGGTAGCCATGCGTATGCGTTTCTCTTTGCTGCTTGTGTCTTATTTAAATCGCTGAATTTATATACAAATATAAGTTAGCTAAGTTGTTCTGCTTATAAATGCGAGCAATCGAACTTAACGCATCAGTATTTATATGCAGGAATTTAATTAAAAGTGTAGAGCAAGTTTCGGTTTTTAAAAGGAATTTTAAGGTAGGCGCGGTTTTCCTGTGGTTAAACCGATGCAA
>NZ_LWFU01000821.1:0-2646 GCF_001635135.1 Oleiphilus sp. HI0080 | reverse complement strand
GGAATGCGCCTTTTTTGTTATGTCAGCCTTTAGTAGCGCTGACAGTATTTCATTATAGTAAGTAGTTATTTTTAGAGGGCATTATGCTTCAAGACGTCCGTCAAGGTATGCAGGGTACGACCGCCAAAGTTATTGTTTGGGGAATTGCTATTACGTTCGCGCTATTTGGTGTTGAGTCAATTGTTGGTGGTATCGGTGGGGAGCCTGATGTAGTTGAAGTAAATGGCGAAGGTATTCCAGAATCAGAATTTAAAATCGCTGTTGAGCGTAAGAAGCGCCAGTTATTAATGCAGATGGGCGAGGCGGCAGACCCAGATCTTATTGATGATGGGCTGCTATCTCAGTCAGTTCTTGATGGTCTCGTTCAAGAAAAAACGCTTGAGCAGGACGCAAATGACAAAGGCCTTTATATTTCAGTCGCAATGGTTGATGAGTACATCCGTGGCATGAACGAATTCCAAGTTGATGGAGAGTTTAGCAATCAGCGAATGCAATCTGTTCTCGGCTCTGCTGGCTTCACGCTAAACTCCTTCAGAGATAGTTTGGCGAAGCAGTTTGTCATTGATCAAAGTCGTACAGGGCTGATCGGATCGGCGTTCGTGCTAGAAAGTGAGGAGAACGCACTCGTTAAACTAGACCGTCAAACACGTACCTTTGGTATGACTGTGTTATCCGCTGATGAATATAAGGACG
Organism: Oleiphilus sp. HI0080; assembly: GCF_001635135.1. Lineage (NCBI taxonomy): Bacteria > Pseudomonadati > Pseudomonadota > Gammaproteobacteria > Oceanospirillales > Oleiphilaceae > Oleiphilus > Oleiphilus sp. HI0080. The sequence goes on along the minus strand of NZ_LWFU01000821.1, from coordinate 1,953 downwards.
AAATTGAAATAACTGATGCAGAAATCCAGTCTTATTATAATGAAAACGCTTCCATGTTCGTTCAGCCTGAAAACGTCGATGTTTCCTATGTTGTTTTAAGAAAGTCTGAATTAGATCAAATTGATGTCGCGTCTGAAGAAGTGGAAGCGCGTTACGAGCTTGAATTACAGGACTTTGTTGGCGACGAGCAGCGCCGAGCTTCTCATATACTAGTCTCCATTTCGGATGAGGTGACTGAAGAAGAGGCTTTAGCGAAAGTCACTGAACTTAAGACGAAAATTGATGCCGGAGAAGACTTTTCAGTGTTGGCCAAAGAAAACTCCGATGATGAGGGTTCTGCGGTTGATGGCGGTGATCTAGGTTTTTCAGGGAAGGGTGTTTACGTTTCCGGCTTTGAAGATGCTTTGTTCTCGATGGAAGAGGGAGCTGTTTCTGAACCAGTCAAAACGGAGTTTGGTTACCACCTCATCAAGCTACTAGAAGTGCAGGTAAATGAGCCCCCTGAGCTTGCTGAGCGTGCTCCCGTGTTAGAGGCGGAGATTCTAGCCGAAAAACGTGATCAGCAGTATGTTGATTTAGTTCAGCAGTTAGCAGACATTTCGTATTCGTCACCTGATTTGGTCGATCCCGCAGACGAGCTTGGTCTTGAGTTACAGCAGCGAATTGGTGTTTCTGCTGAATCTCAGGATGAAATTTTTTCAGAGCTGAAAGTTCAGCGAGCGCTTTTTAGCGATGAAAATCTTTCTGGGGAGCACAACAGTGAGGTTATTGAGCTGGATGAAGGGTTGGCGCTTGTCTTTAAAGTTGAAGATTACCATGAGGCATCGACGAAGAGCTTGGAGCAGGTTCGGGATGAAGTGACCGCTCTCCTGACGAAAGAGAAAGCAGGGCAGTATGCCGCATCAATCGGTAATGCTTTTATTGTTCGAGCTGAGGCCGGTGAGCATGCAGATTTGGTCGCGGAAGATATGTCGTTCGCCTGGGAGCAAAAAGTCAGCGTACGAAGGGATGACTTCTCAGTAAACCCGGATTTATTGTTTAAAGTGTTCTCAATGGATAAGCCGGCGGGTGAGCAGCCAGTGATCGGTGGCTTTGAGTTGAGTAATGGAGACTATGCGGTTGTTTCCCTTACTGCTGTTTCTTCTGGAAGCTTAGAAGATATTACCATGATCGAAAAACAGTCGATCAAAAGCTCGCTAGGGGCGAGTTATGGCGGGACGGATTATGCTTCGTATCTGACTAGTATTGAGGAAAGCGCAATCGTTGAGCGAATGTAAGTCATTCTAAATAGCGTTGACGGGAGCTTAGTAGGCTCCCGTTTTTTGTTGTGCCCCTATAGATTGAGCACTGGTTATCTTTAAAAAACAGCCAATTGCGGTATCGTTCGCATCAAGAATAATGAGACTGACACGTAGTGTGCGGCTGCGTGGTCGAATGGGATTACACCCGGAATAATAAAATGGTTCTGGTTACTACAGCATCGATACTATTTCTTAACTTGCTTTACGGATTCAAGGAGATTGAGCCGCATGAGCAAGGCGTCGTGTATTACGACTTTGACCTAGATAGGCCCGAGTTGTTTTATTCCGCGGAGGTAGAGCCTTATTCAGAAATCAAGTTCCGCAACATCGTTCGCCAAGCATACGATTATAGTTGCGGCTCTGCAGCCCTTACGACGATCCTTCAGCATTATCTTGGGCGAAACTTTCAAGAGCGCCAAGTGATGGAGGGCTTACTTCATTACGGTGAGAACGAGCGAATTGTAGAGCGCCGTGGTTTCTCGATGTTGGACATGAAGCGCCTCGTTACGGCCTTAGGTTTTCCTGCTGGTGGCTTTAAAGCGGAGATGCAAGACCTAATCGACTTGGATCACCCAGCGATCGTTCCAATTCAGTACGCGGGTTACAAGCATTTCGTTGTCGTAAAGACGGTGGAGAATGATCGTGTTTTTAT
>NZ_LWFU01000820.1:0-3447 GCF_001635135.1 Oleiphilus sp. HI0080 | reverse complement strand
GTGCTGCCGCGGGCAACTTGTTTACCGCAGAACTCAAATTCTGGCGGCATGATATCGGTGAAATTGATGGTTCCATAGGCCGAAGCATAAGCACTATGCAGTAGGGCGGAACTTGCAACAAGAAAGACGATGATGAGTCGCATACAAACATTCTCTTATTTTTGGATGTCGCTTGATACTTAAGGTGTTTTAAAGGGCTCACTCACTGAGCCCGACCATTCTAACCAGAACAGCGAATTGTTCGCCATGCGCTCTGTCTGATTTTGTGCCTATCGATTTTTATACTGGGTTGGACAATAAGCTCTGGCGACATCTGGCGAGCGAAATGCCGTAAATTTGGTTTTTCTTCCGGATACCCGCTTGCGCCATAATTTAAATGAGTTCGGCTTTAAATTGCGGCGCATCAACCGGATGACGCTGGACTCATCGATATCGAATTGCTGCTTTATCGCCTCAAAAGGTGTTCTGTCTTCCCAAGCCATTTCAATGATTCTCGAGACCTCGTCCGTATTAAATTGCATTGTTTATCCGCCTGTACTGTCGCAATACCCTGATATGCTTTATGTACGAACAACCCTGCTTGAAGGTTCTTTCTGCTTTTTCGCGATCGATGATCCAAATTAGTCTTTACAGTGTAAATATATCGGGCGTATGCTCACAGTAACTAAGTATTGATTTGGACCGCTCATGACTCACAAGCAAAACACTTCCTCTCCCTCACCCAGTGCATTACGGATCGGCACGCGTTATAGGCCACGACGTGTTCAAGGCGACTTTGATGCGATTGTTATTGGTTCTGGTATCGGTGGCCTAACCACGGCGGCCATCATGTCAAAAGCGGGTAAACGCGTTCTGGTCTTAGAGCAACATTACACAGCGGGCGGCTATACCCATAGTTATGCTCGTAACGGTTATGAGTGGGATGTAGGCGTGCACTACATTGGTGAGATGGGGAGCCGATTATCCACTATGCGCCAAGTGTTTGATTACATCACGGACGGAGAGCTAAAGTGGGCCGCGATGGACGAAGCCTATGATCGCTTCTCCTTTGGCGACGAGACCTTTACCTTGAGGGCGGGCCGTAAGAACTTCTTGAACGACTTAAGTCAGGCCTTTCCGAATGAGAAGAAAGCCATAAAGCGTTATCTCTCTATGCTGGATAGCGTCAGTCGACTTATGCCCTTGTACTCAGCCGACAAGCTTTTGCCTGAGGGGCTTGCGGAGAAAAGCAGGGGCCTTAAGAACATGCTTTTGCCCGATTACTTTAAAAAAACAACCTACGATGTACTGCGAGGTCTGACCAGCGACGCACGTTTGATATCTGTGCTCACCGGGCAAATGGGGGATTGTGGTCTACCGCCAAAAGAGTCGAGTTTTATCATTCATGCACTGATCGCTCGGCACTATTTAAATGGTGGCTATTACCCGATTGGAGGGGCATCCAAAATTGCTGAGACAATCCTGCCGGTCATTCAGCGCAGCGGAGGTGAGGTCTTCACCTACGCCAACGTTACTCGGATCGTCATTGAAAGCACGAAGGTCGTGGGCGTTCAAATGGCCGATGGCACTGTGATTAAAGCGCCGCAGGTGATCAGCAACGCGGGTGTTCGAAATACATTTGGCAAATTAGTTGAGCCAGAGCTGGCGAGGGAGTTTGGCTACGCTAGCGATCTGCAAACGGTCACGCCTTCTTTGGCCCACTTAGGTATTTATATTGGGCTTAAAGGCACGCCCAAAGAGCTAAAGCTCCCTAAGACGAATTATTGGCTCTATCCAAGTCATGATGCGCAAGCAAACTTTGCGGCATTTGATGCCGACAAAAACGCGCCGTTCCCGCTTACGTATATATCGTTTCCTTCGGCCAAAGACCCGTCTTGGTCGGAGCGTTACCCTAATAAATCCACGATCGAAATTGTCGCGCCTTGTCCCTACAAGTACTTTGAAGCATGGAAGGATATGCCATGGGGTCAGAGAGGTGACGAGTATGACGCGCTTAAAGCCGAATTTGGTGCGCGCTTGATGGAGCAGCTATATAACGAGATGCCTAACTTGCGCGGTAAAGTCGATTACTTTGAGGTGTCTACACCGTTGTCGACCGACTACTTCTGTGCTTATTCTCGTGGAGAGTTATATGGCTTAGAACACGGCCCAGAGCGCTTTCAGCAAACATGGTTGCGTCCAAAGACCCGCATTGCAGGGTTGTATCTAACCGGGCAAGACGTTCTGTCGTGTGGTGTTGGTGGCGCGATGATGGGCGGCGTCCTCTCTGCCGCCAGCGTGCTTGGGCTCCAATCGCTCAACTTGCTTCCGTTTATGGCGCGCTTTAAAACCGACAGAAATACCGCTCAGGAGGGTGGTGCGGTAAACGCATGACGCGACGCGGTCGATCCACAGTTTCGAGCTTAACGGATAAGATCAAGAACGGGCTTGAACTCCGGTGCCCGACAGTCCTTGATCAGTTCGTACAAGCACATCTCTAGGCCTGTCAGCTCAATGCCATGTCGTGTGAGCTTGTCTAGGCCCAATTGTTTATTGCTTGTTAATCGGGACGATACGCAATCGCGCACAACTTCCACCTTGTAGCCAAGTTTTGCCAGCCCTCTGGCTGTTTGATAAACACAAATATGCGCCTCAATACCGCATATTAACCATGTGTCTACGTCATACGATTTGACGGCCTCGACAAAGGCCGGTTCTTCGCAGGCACTAAAAGAAAATTTGGCGATACGCGGCACTGTGTCTAATAGCGTGTTGAGTTCATCAACAGTCGGTCCAAGTTTTTCGGGGTTCTGTTCAAGTTGAATGATTGAAAGCCCGAGCACTTGAGCGCCCTTGATCAGCTTAGAGCAATTTGAAATGAGCGCCTCGCTTTCATGAACGATGCGCGCGAGCTTACCTTGAATATCAACGACAATAAGACCTGTGGTTTGCCTTGTAAGCATTTAGTTTACGCTCTCGTTCAGTATGCGCCTTGTGAATAGGTGAGCTCGTAGCTATGCGAATATACTTCGAAAATTAGACCAAATGGATCTTCTACATAACACATCTTATAAGGCTTCTCGCCAGGATAGTATTCTCGAATCGGCATGCGTTGTTTGCCACCATGCTCGACTATCTTGGCAACTAAGCCTTCAATGTCTGGATCTTGCACGCAGAAATGAAAGGTGCTGGTTTTCCAGTACTCGAAGTCTTTGGGTGTTTCATTGTTCTTAAATTCGAACATCTCAACGCCGATCTTATCGCCCGTCGACATATGCGCAATTTTAAATGAACCCCAGCCAGTGCCGAATACATCAATACACATTTGTCCGATCGCGGTTTCCGATTCCTCGGTGATGACGGTCGGCTCCATAATGTGATACCAACCCATTACATCGCTATAAAATTTGGCCGCCTTCTCGACGTCAGGAACGGATATGCCGATATGTGAAAACGTTCTTGGATAGG
>NZ_LWFU01000819.1:0-2912 GCF_001635135.1 Oleiphilus sp. HI0080 | reverse complement strand
GCCCACAGATCGAAGCGCTCTATATCGATTGCCAGATCTCTGAGTTCGGCTAAACCTTGGGCTGCATCGACGTAGCTTAAGCGGCGGAAAAAATCACTATAATCAAGCCGACAGGCCTGCAGCATCTGCAGCGTTTCGAAGATCAGGCTGTCATCGGCATTGTCTGCATTGATCCAACCGAGCTTTTCGCGCATTCGCTGCATAAACCCATGATTGAAGGTGGCGCTGTAAGCTTGCAGGCCCGCTGTTAAAGCATTGTTGTCGAGCAAGGGGGTGAGCGATTGCGCCAACACACTCAGATTCCAATGCGCGATAGCGGGTTGACGGTCGAAGGCATAGCGTCCTTGATGATCCGAGTGATTGCATATATACGCGGAGCGGAAGCGGTCCATAAAGCCAAAAGGGCCAAAATCAAATGTATCGCCGATGATCGACATGTTGTCGGTATTCATCACGCCGTGGGCAAAGCCCTGTGCTTGCCAGTGCACGATCATTCTTGCGGTCGCTTCGCAAATCAGTTTGAACATGTCGGCATAGCCTTGCGGGTTTGGCGCGAGACACGGGTAGTGCTGCTCAATGACATAGCGCGCTAGAGCCTCGCTGAGCGACTTGTCTTTTGAGTGATAGGCAAACTCGAAGTGCCCAAAACGGATATGCGAGCGCGCTACGCGAAGCAAGGTTGAGCCATGCTCTTGTGCTTCTCGATAAACGGGTGTGTCACTCGTGATGACAGCAAGGGCTCTGGTTGCGGGTATACCAAGCGCCGTAAGCGCCTCACTGGCTAAAAACTCCCGGATGCAGGATCGCAGTACCGCTCGACCATCACCTCCACGAGAGTAGGGTGTGGTGCCGGAGCCTTTTAAATGCAGATCCCATAATTCACCTCGACTGTTTCGCGTCTGCGCCATGAGCAGTCCGCGCCCGTCGCCTAAATCAGGGTTCAGGTAGCCAAATTGATGACCAAAATACTTCATTGCGACGGGATTCCATCGCTCGGGAACGCGAGCGCCGCTTAATAGATCGAGTGACTCGGCGCTCGACAGCGTGTTTACGTCGATTTCGAGCATCTCGGCACAGGACTTGCTCGCGATGACCAAAGCAGGATTTTTAAGTGATGTTGGTTGTTGCTGCGTGAAGAAGCTGCTTGGCAGGTTTTGGTAAGGGTCTTCGCTTTTAAGTGCGTTTAGGTTGTTCATATTTGCAAACATCGCATGAATGCTCGAGCGGGACAAGTGTGTATTTTGCAACTCTGCTTTTTGAGTGCACGCGGTAAAAACACAAAACAAATCTAGTCAGCCTGAACGCATTTTACGTATGCTAGGTGAGGCATTCGTGTCGAATCGTGTTAATGATAACAAGACGGCTTATCTGCATCAGATCAATAAGATACTTAAAACGATAAAAACAGGAGATGAACATGACCACTATGCTCGCGGGACTGGCGATATTTTTCGCCGTACATTTGATTCCAGTTAAGCAGAGTTTGAGAGCATCGCTCACGGGCTCGATAGGAGAATGGGTCTACAAGGGCCTCTTCGCACTTATTTCTCTGGTGGGTTTTTACTTCATTGTGATAGGTAAGGCGCAAGCTCCGTTTATTTCCGTGTGGACGCCACCCGATTTTTTTCGTCATATTACGATGTTGCTCGTGTTGATCGCATTTCTGATTCTGCCTGCGGCCTATATTCCCTCCAATATTAAAGTGAAGCTGAAACACCCCATGCTGGTGGCCGTTAAAATTTGGGCGCTTGGCCACTTGTTGGCGAATGGCGATGTGGCTTCGATGGTGTTGTTTGGCAGCTTTCTCGCCTATGCGGTGGTAGATCGAATTAGCGTTAAAAAGCGCGGGCTTGCTCCAGTTGCAATCAAGCAACCGTTTTGGCGAGACGCTTTAGTAGTTCTTATTGGTTTTGTAGCCTACGTTGTTGTCGCGATGAAGCATGCCTATCTATTCGGCGTTCCTGTTATGACTGTCGCAGGTTAGATGGCTATGGATATTGTTTTTTTGCTATTCGCAGTTTTATGTTTCGCCCTAGCGCTAAATGTTATTTGTCCAATTTACCGGCACCCAAAGTATGCCGTGTTCAGTTTTCTATTTGGTTGGCCCGCTGGAGAGTTAGCGCTTCATGTCGTGGCGGTTCAAGCGATCTTGGTTTTTTTGGTCGTTTTCTTGGGCGAGATTTCAGGCGGCATGGATGCGCTCAGCTTGATGCTTATTGCAACGGGCTGGATTTTGCTGAGCTACCATTACTTCTCAGGCTTCAGAGCGCATGCGCGATTCTCAAGTTTGTTCGGGGAAGATTCGAATCTTTCTCTTAACTGGCAACGATTGATTCGTCCGTTTTATCACCTGAAGGATCATGGCCTTTTAGTGGATAAGAACATTGTCTATCGGGAAGTGGACGGCATGCGCTTGAAGCTCGATATTCGTCGCAAGAACAACCAGTTAAAAGACGCTCCTGTGCTGATTCAGATTCACGGCGGCGCATGGACGAAAGGGTATGGCTCAAAGAATGAGCAAGGTTTGCCTTTGATGCAGAACCTGGCCCAACAGGGATGGGTGTGTGTGTCGGTGGATTACCGTTTAAGCCCCAAGGCCACCTTTCCTGATCATATCATCGACTGCAAGCATGCCTTAGCTTGGGTCAAAGACAACATCGCAGAGTATGGCGGTGATGCCGGTTTTATCGTCTTAACGGGCGGCTCGGCGGGCGGTCACTTGAGCTCTTTACTGGCCTTGTCGGCACAGGAAGACGCCTTCCATGAAGCGTTGTCCGGGCGCGATTTGTCCGTTCAAGGCTGCGTGCCGTTTTATGGTATCTATGATTTGCTTGATGAAAAAGGGTTGCAGAAAAGCGTCGGCATTGAAATCGTGATGCGTAAATCCATCATCAAAGAAACCAAAACCGAAA
>NZ_LWFU01000818.1:0-3618 GCF_001635135.1 Oleiphilus sp. HI0080 | reverse complement strand
AATGGTTTCCGCTGCACTCGCAATTTGGTTGTCGAGGCTGAGAATATCATTCTCGGTCGTAGTGCTGGATTGACGACATGCTTGTGAGTTTTGATATGCTTTCTCGGCTGCGTCCGCAGCTTGACCTGCGTTTGCCGCTACTTCGCTGGCTGACGCAGTCAATTCTTCAACGGCACTGGCGATCATGTCCGTTTGTTGTTGCTGAGTGCTTGATAAGGTTTGGAGGTTGTTACTAATCGTGACTAGCTGCTCAGCGGTAATATGGACAGACTCTGAATTACTGGCGACGCGCGAGACCAGTTCATTCACCGATTCGGTATACACATCAAAATCTTGCAGTAGTTCTGTTCGTCCGCTCGTTCGGATAGATAAATCAATTTGATCGCCACGCGTAATATTGCGAGCTGTGGAACTGAGCTCGCTGGACGCGAGAAACTCTTTTTTAAGATCGAGTGACATCCAAACAACCACCGCTGTCTCCACAACGACATAAACCGCATGAAGAAGGACAATATTGAACCCGTTTTCTGCTGATGGTAAAAGCCAAACACCGCCGCCATTAGCTTGTATGAAGAAAAAGCTTAAGTGATGCACGGCAATGGTGACGGCTGCCGCAACGACCGGAACCCAGTCTCGATAATAAAGTAACAATGCGAGAAGCACGAAAACGCCGAAATGGAACTCCAGCATGCCATGTGCTTGCTGTATATGAAGCGAGGTCATCACCATCAAAGCCATGCCCATGACGATTCGGCTAATGCTGCTCCCTGGAGAAAGGCTGCTCACGATAAAGGCCGCCGCCAAGGTCGCGCCACCGATTAAAAGCGCCGCCATCCAAGTGTCATACATCGGGGCGAGAGCCAGTGAGACTACAAACAGGGTGCTCAGAATGATCTTCATCACTTTGTCGGCACGTTTGTAATGGTTTATGAGGTTCGTGTTTTCCATAATTCTCCGTTTTACTGAGCACTAAGCGAAGCTGAGCTCGCTTTTATGTCAGCTCTGCTGTTTTTTTGTTCGTGTTGGTCCAGGGGCAAAAACACCCCTGACCTAGCAAGTTGAGATACTGAGCGCGATCACCTGCGCGCCATTTTTCTAGGTGGGCTGCAACCAAATCTTCGCCTTGTCCACAAACACTACCTGCGGTGTAAGGGCCGTGATAAATCAGTACGCCATCAGGAGCAAAAATACTCACCGCAGGACTTGAGATCGCCCAATCCTCCAAGAGAACACCTTTTACTTGCATGGTTTCGTTAGGGTATACGTGGCGCGCTTCTTTATAGGTCTCTTCAATATCTTGTACATGTGGTTTGGCAAAGCGATTGCAGCTACATTGCTCGTCTAGATAGTGAACAAGCGTTAGTTCCCCCGTCGCTACTCTTGGCATGTTTTGCAGATCCGGTGCATCCTCATGAAGAAAGGCGCGATAATCTGAGGCAAATACTTGCCACATGAGAACCGAAACAAGCAGCAACCAAAGTATGGCGGTTGTCCAGGCAAGATAGGTGTATGACGGCTGTGCCAAAACATTTCTCTGTTTAAAAATAAACTCAAAAGCTGAAGTTAGATTAGGCGATAAATGTTCTTTTGCCAGTAATTAGGAGGTGCTGTTGCAGCATTTGAGGCCTTACCAAGGTAAGACATCGCCGTTTGCATGCCAGAACGTACCAGAGTTCCTTGGCTCGAGCGCATCGATACGCTCAGAAAGCTGATTAGCGGCTTCATCTGGTGTGACATTACCATGGCCGCCGATCATTTCGGTACCAACCAAGCCGGGGTGAAGAATCGCAACAGAGATATCGCGTGGAGACAGATCGTGTGCCAGTGACACAGCTGCGGCATTCAGGGCGCACTTAGACATACGATACCCGTAGCGGCCACCGCTGGTATTATCTGCAATTGAGCCCATCCGGCTAGTGATAAAGGCGACTTTTGATCCTGGAACCAGTTTGCTCAGTAATGCCTCTGTAATGCGCAATGGTGCGAGGGTATTTACCTTGATTTGTTGTTCAATGCTCGTGAAATCGAGCTGTCCGAGTTGTTCGTCACGCAATATGCCAGCGTTGTTGATAAGCAAATCTAGATGCGTGTCGTGCAGGGCGTCGTTAAGCCAGTGACCTGCATCGGGCAGGGCGACATCGATTCCTTCAATGATCTGTACGCCGATGGCATCCAGCGCTTGGCTGCTCCGTCGGCATGCTGCAAAAACTTGGTATCCCTTGCTGTGGTAAACCTTGGCAAGTGCTAAGCCTATACCGCGATTGGCGCCGGTGATAAGTACGCTTTTATCCATTGTCTGAGCCCTCTCTAATCGCTATCTTGGACGTTTTGCTTTAGGAACTGCTCGGTGTTTTGTTTTCGACGGTTTCTTCGTTGGCACTGTTGCTTGTATTCTCGCTCGGATTCTCGTTTATATTGCCTTGCAGAGTTACCAGCTTTTCTTTTAGCTCGCCAAGATGTTTCTTTAATTCTTCCTGATTTTCTTTTGCGCCTTGTTTTAGCTCTTCTTCCAGTTCAGAAATGCGCTCATAGATTTTTTTCTTTTCATCGGACAGTTTCTGCGCAGCCTCGGCTTTGTCGAATACGATGTCTTCGGCTTCTACGCGCTCTTCGTTAGCCCTTGCCCAATGCATGTCCGGAATCGTACTGGTTTCTGGCGGCATTGGTCTCTGGTTCATGAAGGACGGCGACATAATTTCTACACCGTGGCCGTGTAACATATCGAGAACATGCATGCGTAGGTTGGAGCGAGCGGTAATCAGGCCTTTAACCTCATCTAAAAATCCGGAAACGCGATAGCTGACGCTAAAATCGTTTAGTTCGGTAATGTGTACAAAGGCATCACTGAGACCGCTTTCTTCTGCAGCCTTGATGAGTAGTGGGATCGCTTTTTTGTTGTGCACGTCATACCCAAGCGAGAGTGTCGCGGAGACGATTGCGCCTGAACGGTGGGTCGTTGTTACCGGGTTGTTTGCTAGAAAGGAGTTTGGCAGTGAGATGAGCTCTCGATTCTCAGATTGGATCTCTGTATCGAATAGGCCTCGCTCGGAGACGCGGCCGAAGAAGTCGCCAACGCGCACAAAATCGCCAATTCCAAATGGTTTGGTAATGCGCAGTAGAATACCGGCCATCAGATTGCCGATAATATTGGTAGAAGAAAAGGCGATCAAACCTGAAAGCAGGATACCAATCAGGCCAATGATTTGATTACGAAGTTGCGCATCGATCGGTAGCGATAAGATGACACCAATAACGCAGGCTAAAGTAAGAAACAGCATTAGTATCTGGCGGGGTACTTTTCTTTCGCTGCCGAGATGTTTTTTGCGTACAACGATGAAGTGGTTTGCCGCCGTGAGCAGCGTGACCGCACCAATAAAGGCAAGCACGCTAGGTAGCCAGTTACTGATAAGCTCGGAGTTCAGGATTGCGTCCATGTAGGTCTTCTGTGTTTTTCGTTAGCTTGTCAGATGCTCATGCGGGGCGCAAGCATGAAAACCAAGCCAAAGAGGAAAACTTTGCTAACCTTTTTAAGCAATTTGTCTTTTATAGAGTGAAGCCTGAATGTCTATTCTTATGAGCTTGTTAGGTGTATGCGTGTTGCTTGGCTTCGCGTTTTTA
>NZ_LWFU01000817.1:0-3067 GCF_001635135.1 Oleiphilus sp. HI0080 | reverse complement strand
CAGAAGCACCCATTAATGAACAGCTAGTGGATGCGCGTGTCGACGCTGTGCTGGCGATGAAATTGTTGCTTGAAAACGAAGTAACAAGCAAAAACATCGATATCGAAACGGAAGATGGCGTGGTCATTTTGAGTGGCTCAGTGCCAACGCAGGCGGAAGCCGATCTCGCTATAGCAATCGCCAACAATACCTCGGGCGTCGAGAAGGTTGAGAGCAAACTGGAAGTCGAAAGTTAAACCGCCGCTGTCGTGTTTATAAAAGAGAAAAATCCAATATCAGTAATCAGGAGAAACACCATGTCTATGACAGAGAAACTAAAAAATACGCTTCATGATCAAGTTGAGTCTTGGGAGAAGCAACTCGATGAACAAAAAGCGAAGCTCAAAAAAGAGTACGCAGAGAACAAAGCTGCGGACTCTAGAGAAGCGCTTTTTGAAGACAGTAAGGAAAAAATAGAGGAAAAGGTGGAGCAGCTGAAGCGAAAAATCTCTGCTGCGAAATCTCAAATAGAAGAAATGGCTGACGCTTAAAGGCTCAGCGAAGGTATCGCGGAGAATCGCCTGCATGGGGTTCTCCGCCCTTCACCAGCCCTTCACCAGCCCTTCACCAGCCCTTACACCAACCTGTTTCCTGCGAACGACTAAACCAATCAGAGGTACTTATCATGACTCAGCAACATCAGTGGACACCCGAATACAAACGTACCGAAGACGATGATCTACGCCGAGTAGGCGTTGAGATAGAGCTTGCAGGCTTGTCGCCAGACAAGATCGTACACTTGTTACAGTTGCGATTTGGCGGCGTCGAAGAAATTGAAAGCCCGTTTGTTTATCACTTAAAGGATTCGCGCTTGGGGAATTTTCGTATCGAACTCGATGCAGAACTACTGAAAAAGCATGGCGAGCAAATTGAAGTCGAAGAAGACGAATCAGGAAAAGATCTACGCATGAAGGTGATCGATCTGTACACAGATGCCTTAACAAACTCAGCGGAGCTTTTCGTTCCTTGGGAGATCGTGACAGACCCTATCAAGATGAAGGAGCTTTCGATCCTCAATCCTATTTTTCCAGAGTTGAGAAAGGCCGGCGCAGAGGGTACGAAAGAGTCACTGCGCTATGCGTTTGGCGTACATCTAAATCCAGAACTACCCTCGCTTGAAGCCGAGACGATCCTGCGTTATCTGCAAGCCTATATTGTGATGCACGATTGGCTAGTCGAAAAAGAAAATGTGGATTTGATGCGCCGCATCACGCCGTACATTGCGCCGTTCAAAACGGAATACATTCAAAAAGTGCTCGCACCAGACTATAAGCCGACAATGGATCAGCTTATTGACGACTATCTAGAGTACAACCCGACCCGTAATCGCTCACTCGATATGCTGCCACTTTTTGCGCACATCGATGAACAACGCGTTCGTGAGGTAGTGAAAGACTCGCGTGTTAAAGCGCGCCCAACACTGCACTATCGTCTGCCAAACTGTGAAATCGACGAGCCTAGTTGGGAGCTTTGGACTGTATGGCAAAACTGGCTTCAGGTTGAATCACTCGCAAATCACAAATCGTTGCCCGAGCTTGCCGCGGAGTATCTCGAGTCAATGCAGAATTTAAGCCATCGGTTCTCAAATAAATGGAGTGAACAGATCGACGACCAGCTTGAGAAAATCGATCCGGCTTAGTACGCCATCGCAAAGAACACTCAATCGCGTGACCCCATTCTTTTGATAAGGAGCCGTACAATGAGCAACACGAAACCAAAAGTGTTAGTGACAGGGCCGAACAAGCGACTTAAATTTGGTTGGTGGGCGACACGTTATGCCCTGAGACATCTAAACCTAGACATAGAATACGCAAGCCCTGGCGATAAAGTCACACCCGAAGAATATGATGGCTTGATCATTGGCGGTGGCGACGACATCGAGCCAGAGCTATATGGCTTATTGAAGGACGACAAAAAAAAGCGCGCGTATGACCCGGAACGAGACCGTTTTGAGCTAGCACTTTTGGAAAACATGCTCAAGCGCAACGTCGCACTGTTTGGAATCTGTCGCGGTGCCCAGTTGCTCAATGTCGCTCAAGGTGGAACGCTTTTAAACGATATCAGGCCGCAGCGTCAGCTTACCTCCAACCGAAGAACGCTCCGAGCAAAAAAGCCTGTAAAGGTTGAATCGAATTCAAGGCTGCACGCTCTATTAGGCACAGAGCAAGCTTGTGTGAATAGCCTCCATGAGCAAGCGGTTGACCGTTTAGGAGGCGACCTAAAAGCCGTGGCCGCTGACCGCGACCACTTTATTCAAGGGATAGAATCGCCTTCACATCGTTTTATGATGGGCGTTCAGTGGCATCCCGAGTATCTGCCTTTTCAGGCAGACCAGCGCAACCTGTTTAGAGGCTTTGCACGTAGCGTTCACTCGATCGCAAATCACGGTTGAGGCCTTCTATGCCTCGACCTCATATGCCATTACCTGAAAAGTAGGCGAACACTTGTGTGCAATTTGCCAACTTTCCCATAGACTGCGCACATCGAATGAGCGATTATTCACTGCGATGACCGCGGGATGAATGGCCTCTTCCATCGGATGCCATTCAACGACTCACAACAAGATTATCAATTAGTAGCACGCAGCCATAATGAGCGATTCACCCGAGCTAAAGCCATCCATTGAGCTAAAACATCTAGCAAGCATTGGCGACCAACAATATCCGAGTGTTGAGCTTCGGTACCTACTAGATTACCTGCGCGAACAAGGCAAAGGGCCTTGGTGCAATGCACTCATTGAAGAGCTCGATCTACAGCAACACTTGCACAACGAATTCCTCCCTTCCTTTCTTGCACTTGAATGCAACAACCGCATTGTTCGCGATCAATTTTCGATCGGGCTTGGTGTGGCTGTTGGCGAGCGTTATGGATTGGATGACTTTGGAATACTCGGTGCCGCGCTGCGCCATGTTCCTTCTTTATATGAAGCGCTCAATATTACACTCGCCTACTATGAGCTCATTGGCAGCTTAACCGACCTCACCGTCATTCAGGATGAGCACACCTTTACTAACCGGTTTGTGAACGT
>NZ_LWFU01000816.1:0-4049 GCF_001635135.1 Oleiphilus sp. HI0080 | reverse complement strand
AAACCACCAGCTGCTGCTGCATTGGTGTTAAGGAATACGCTAGCAACTTCGTTAGCTACACCGATGCCGCCAAGCTTCAAAGTAGAACCGCCGTTGAAACCGAACCAGCCCATCCAAAGGATGAATGTACCAAGCGTTGCAAGAGGAAGGTTAGCTCCAGGAATCGCGTTCACTTCGCCGTTAGGACCGTATTTGCCTTTACGTGCACCAAGAAGGATTACACCTGCAAGGGCTGCTGCTGCACCCGCCATATGAACGATACCAGAACCAGCATAGTCGCTGTAGCTAAGCTCGTACAAGCCGAATACTGCATCACCGTTCCAAGTCCAAGAACCTTCCATTGGATAGATGAAACCAGTCATGACAACTGCGAATACTAGGAAAGCCCAAAGCTTCATACGCTCAGCAACTGCACCAGAAACAATAGACATTGCTGTTGCAACGAATACTACCTGGAAGAAGAAGTCAGAAGCACCTGAGTACTCACCCATGTCGCCGAAGCCAGCTTCAGTTGCAGATGCAAGTACCGCTGCTACTGCTGCTTCGTCCATTGATGCTACGCTGTCTACATCTGCAAGGAAGAGACCTCCGCCGTACATGATGTCGTAACCACAGACGAGATACATCGTACATGCGATCGCAAATAGCGCGACGTTTTTGGTTAAGATTTCAGTCGTGTTCTTAGCGCGAACAAGACCTGCTTCAAGCATGGCAAAACCTGCCGCCATCCACATTACTAATGCGCCGCACACCAAGAAATAAAAGGTGTCCATCGCATACTGTAGTTCAAATATGTTATTGGATAATTGTTCCATGGGAGCCCTCCGTACTTAGGCCTTTATAATTTGTGTTACTAAAATTGTTTATACAGCGTCAGTGCCGGTTTCTCCGGTACGGATACGAATCGCTTGTTCTAGAGCAGAAACAAAGATTTTCCCGTCACCGATTTTCCCTGTGTTTGCAGCTTTAGCGATTGCTTCAACAACTTGATCAAGCAAATCAGTACCAATCGCTACTTCGATTTTGACTTTTGGAAGGAAGTCCACGACGTATTCAGCGCCACGGTAAAGTTCTGTGTGGCCTTTTTGGCGACCAAAACCTTTTACTTCAGTTACTGTAATACCTTGTACACCGATTTCAGATAGTGCTTCACGCACGTCGTCTAGCTTGAAAGGCTTTATGATGGCAGTTACGAGTTTCATGAATTTCTCCTTGTTATGCCGCCTACTACTTAATGAATATTGTTTACTCGACATGTCAGCGGGTTTTACTGCTGCATTGCATACGCTTTAAGCAGATGGTGTGCCAGTACAAGAAAGTGTATAAATAACAATTAGATACCTGTGAATCAAAGGTTGGCTGGCAAAATCGGTGCGCTTTCTTGGAGCGGTATGGCGTGTTACGCACCAAAATGACGCTCTATTTTGGTGCGTAAAAAATGGTATGTGATTTGGGAAGGCTCGGTGGTAAACTTTTGGACCAAATTTGCTGTACTGGAGACAGTTAGAGTGCTCAATCCCCAACAATTATTCGGTCTCATTCAAGACCAGGTGAATCAAGTCTTTCCTGAGTTCGGCAAGGCGGCTCAAGATGAGATGGCTGGTAATCTAAAGCTTGTTATAACAAGCGTCATTACTAAGTTGGATTTGGTTTCCCGCGACGAGTTTGACGCCCAGCAGGCCGTGCTGGAAAGGACTCGCATGATGCTAGAAAAGTTGGAGAAGACGGTTGCTGAGCTAGAAGAAAAAGTGTCAGATTAATAAAGTGTTTTAAAGCAGGAAAGGATTCTGCTTCTGCCGCACTAAAGCGGTGCGATTTACAAATATAGTGCAAGGATGCCTATGAGTTTGTCTACTGTTAAGACCCGTGCGTTGTGCGGTGTCGATTCCCCTTTGGTGCGCGTTGAGACGCACCTTTCCAATGGTTTGCCCTCTTTTACTATTGTCGGTTTGCCCGAAGCGGCTGTTCGAGAGAGCCGTGAGCGTGTTCGTTGCGCTTTGGTGAATTCTGGTTTTGAGTTTCCGATGCGTCGTGTGACGGTCAACTTGGCTCCCGCAGATTTGCCAAAGGAGGGCGGGCGTTTTGATTTAGCGATTGCGATCGGAGTCTTGGTGGCAAGTGGTCAGCTGTCACCCTCTTCCGTGTCTGATTGTGAGTTTGTATCAGAGCTCGCACTGGGTGGCGCTTGTTGTGCTGTGAAAGGAGTTCTTCCCTCTCTCGCAGTCGCTGATTCGACGGCGCACAAGATATACGTCGCCAATGAGGATGCACGTTATCGCCAGTTATTGAACTCTGAAAAAATTATTGGCGTTCATGATCTTTTAGAATTAGTGCAGCATCTGAGAGAGCCGCAATCCTATCCACTCAAAGCTGAGCCGGTAGAGGGAAAGTTAGATGATGCCCAATCTAAGTGTATTGCAAACCTTTCAGAGGTTGTTGGTCAGTACTCTGCAAAGCATGCTTTGGAAGTCGCTGCTGCGGGAGGGCACAATTTATTATTTTACGGACCGCCCGGAACAGGTAAGAGCATGCTTGCGTCACGTATCACTTCAATTCTGCCGAAGCTCTCCAAGACTCAGGCGATGGAAGTGGCCTCACTTTATACGCTAACGCAAGTACCAAGATTAGAGTCTGATTGGTACGAGCCTCCTTTTAGAGCGCCACATCACTCCAGTTCTGCGGTGGCCTTAGTCGGAGGTGGGGCGCGACCTAAGCCTGGAGAGGTTTCGCTTTCTCATCGTGGTGTGTTGTTTCTCGATGAGCTACCGGAATTCTCAAGGCACACTCTAGAGATGCTGAGAGAACCTTTGGAAACCGGGGAGATATCGATCGCGCGCGCCCAGCAGCAGCTAACCTTGCCAGCTCGGTTTCAGTTAATTGCAGCGATGAACCCCTGTCCTTGCGGATATTTGGGGCATCCTTCTGTTTCATGCACAGATTCGCCGCAGCAGATCGAGCAATATCGTCGAAAGTTGTCGGGGCCTTTTCTAGACCGTATTGATATGCATGTCGAAGTGCCGTTTCAATCAGCAAGAGTGACCTTGCGAACCAATAGAAAAGAAGAAAGCAGTGAGCAGATACTTGCGCGAGTGGAGCGTTCAAGAGAGCTTCAATATCAGCGACAAGGTACTCTTAATGGTGATTTAAAAGGAGAGGCGCTCATGCAAATATGTGCGTTGACGACTGAGCAGAATGATTGGTTGATGAGCACAATTGATGCCTTGGCTTTGTCTAGTAGAGCCGCACATCGAATAATGCGATTGGCAAGAACATTGGCGGATTGCTCGGGGGAATCGAGGATAAGTCAGGGGCATCTGGCGCAGGCCTTGCGCTATCGGCCTATACAAAGGCCAGCAGATTAGCGTGTTGAACTGGCGTTCACAGGTTTAAAAAAAGCAGTTGAACTAAACTGGAGGCAAAAAAAGAGGAGCCAAAACTTGGCTCCTTAATAGGGGTTTCTTCAAGGAAGACAGAACCACGATCGCTTCATCGTGAATCTGTATTACTAAGTATACGCTCAAATTTTGAACAATCGGTGTAGAACATCACTAAATCTGTAACAGATAGTTAAATCGATAAAGCTTTGTGTATGAGATCACAAACTAACCGTATCGCGAGGGCGAGTGATGGCCTTAAACATCGCGTGCTTGCTATGCAGCGCTGCTAATCCTAGAATTCCGCCCACGAGATTTATCAATTACGTTTTCCGATTTACGTTTTAGACTATTCGAGGGATTCCGTGTCTGATCAAGACAATCCAATGCAAAGAGTGATTCGAAGTTTTGTGGTGCGCAGTGGGCGTATGACCGCAGGCCAAACCCGCGGCTGGGATAGTTACTGGGATCACTTTGGTCTTGAGCCGGGGCAGCAACTCGATTTTGCTCAAATTTTCGGTAACTGTAATCCGGTGGTCTTTGAAATCGGGTTTGGTATGGGCAGTTCACTGTTTGAAATGGCAAGTGCAGAGCCAGAGAAAAATTTTGTTGGCGTAGAAGTGCATCGTCCTGGCGTTGGCGCATTATTAGCACAAGCTGGCGATGCAGGCTTAA
>NZ_LWFU01000815.1:0-4230 GCF_001635135.1 Oleiphilus sp. HI0080 | reverse complement strand
AAACTCTTCTATGACGACCCTGCATCCAGCTTCACCAAAAGCGTTTCCAGATAGCATGTCTTTCACAGCGGCTTCTGCTTCATCCAGTGTCATCGCGACGATCACGCCTTTGCCAGCGGCAAGGCCGTCCGCTTTAACAACGATAGGGGCGCCCACTTTCTTAAGATAGGCAAGCGCTTCATCGACTTGCGTAAAGTTCTGGTAGTCCGCAGTAGGAATATGGTGTCTGGCTAGAAAGTCTTTTGTGAATGCTTTTGAGCCCTCGAGTTGCGCGGCTCCTTTGCTTGGTCCGAAGCACGCAAGACCCTGCGTTTCAAAGTAGTCGACGATGCCCTCTACAAGAGGCGCTTCCGGACCGATTACGGTGAGGGAGACATCATTCTCTTTGGCAAATTGAGCGAGCTTCTCAAACTCCATGACATCAATCGCGACATTCTGTAATTTTTCATCTGTCGCGGTGCCGGCATTTCCCGGTGCAACAAATACAGCTTTAACGTCATTGTCTTGTGCGATTTTCCACGCGAGCGCGTGTTCTCTACCGCCGCTTCCTACAACTAAAACATTCATGAATTCAGGCCTTTGGCATGTTTTTTAGGGGCGAAAGGATAACTGAGATGAAAGGTTAGATCAAAGAGACTGCAGTGAGCGTTTGTTGACTAGAAAACCTGAGCGATCTGTTCTAGTTTTTCGCGTGCCTTGCCTTCTATGCTAGTTGCCTTCAGCGTACCTTTGTCCATAAGAACAAAAGTATGTTCTGCCTCAGCTATTTTTTTGTCTCCGCCGTCTGTAAAAATTGTTTGTTGGACTTTACAGCTCGATGTACCGATTTTCATCACTTTGGTCTGAACCTCGAGCATGTCGCCCAGCATACACGGACGCCTGTAATCGACGTTGCTGTTTACTAGGGTGAGGGCGAGTTCAAGCTCGGAAAAAAACTCAATAGCGTTGTAGTTTTCAAAAAGACGCCAGCGAGCTTCCTCCATAAAGGTATTGTAAGCGTTGATATTCATATGACCATATTGGTCAAGATGGTATCCACGGACTGTAAAGCGAGCGTAATCTGACACGAGAAACTACCTGGCAAATTATGAAATGAATCTGTTGAGATAGTATAGGTGAACAAGGTTCAAAGGAAGCCGCTCGTGTCATCAATTACGATTAGTGTCTAAAGTGTCTCATGCCGGTGAAGATCATCGCCATTTCGTGCTCGTCAGCCGCTTTGATGACCTCTTCATCTCGCATCGAACCGCCTGGTTGAATCACGCAAGCAATACCAGCGTCTGCCGCGTTATCAATGCCGTCCCGAAAAGGGAAAAATGCATCTGAGGCCATCACGGAGCCAGCTACTTTAAGGCCAGCATGTTCTGCCTTGATTGCCGCAATACGAGCTGAATTTACACGGCTCATCTGGCCTGCACCAACACCCACTGTTTGTAGATTCTTGCCATACACAATGGCGTTTGACTTCACCATCTTTGCAACTTTCCAGGTGAATAATGCATCTCGTAACTCGTCTTCGGTTGGTTGACGGCGACTAACTACCTTAATCTCACCAAGATTGATCATTCCTAAGTCGCGCTCTTGAACAAGGATTCCGCCATTAACGCGTTTGTAATCCATCGCAGGACTTGCTTTCGTTAGCGTTCCACAAACAAGTAGGCGAACATTTTTCTTGGTGCTTACCGCTGCAATTGCTTCGTTACTTGCAGACGGCGCGATAATTACCTCGACAAATTGTCGATCAACAATCGCTTGCGCGGTTTTTCCATCAAGCTCTCTGTTAAAGGCGATGATGCCGCCGAAAGCCGACTCAGGATCGGTCGCGTAGGCATTTTCATAAGCGGTATGGATGTTTTCCGCTTCAGAGACTCCGCATGGGTTCGCGTGCTTGACGATTACGCAGGCAGGCTCGTTAAACAGCCGAACGGTCTCAAGTGCGGCGTCGGTATCTGCAATGTTGTTATAGGATAGCTCTTTACCTTGGAGTTGCTTTGAGTTCGCAATGCACGCGTCTTGAATATTTTCTTCAACGTAGAATGCACTTGCTTGATGGGGGTTTTCGCCATAACGCATGTCTTGTGCTTTGTTGAAGTTTAGATTGATTGTGCGCGGTAGCTTGCTGCAGCCGCCTTTTACGCGTTCTCCAAAGTAATTGGCAATCGCGCTATCGTAGGCCGCGGTATGCTCATAGGCCTTAATTGCGAGATCAAAGCGAGTATCGAAACGGGTGCAGCCGTTGTTGGCGCGTAATTCTTCGGTTAGTGGGGCATAATCTGCCGCATTCACGACGATATTCACAAATGCGTGGTTCTTCGCTGCGGCACGGACCATGGTTGGGCCACCGATGTCTATATTTTCAACTGCGTCATCCATAGAGCAGTCTTCTTTTGCAACGGTTTGTGCAAACGGATAAAGATTCACGATCACCATGTCGATTGCATCAATACCATGCTCTAACATGACAGCATCGTCTTGGCCTCGACGGCCCAGGATGCCACCATGTACTTTGGGGTGAAGTGTCTTCACTCGACCGTCCATCATTTCAGGGAAGTTGGTATAGCTAGAAACTTCAGTGACGGGCACGCTTTCTTTCTGAAGAAGATTAAAGGTGCCGCCGGTAGAAAGAATTTCTACTCCTAAATCGACAAGTTCTTTTGCGAACTCAACAATTCCGGTTTTGTCGGAGACGCTGATTAGGGCGCGTTTAACGGGTGCTAGGCGAGGGTCGGTCGTCATACTTAATTCCAATTTTACTTCTGCTTAGAACGTAAAAGGGCGAGATAATCCCGCCCTTTTTTGATGCTTTTCGTTTTACAGTAAACCGTATTGCTTTAACTTCTTGCGAAGCGTACCTCTATTAAGGCCAAGCAAAACGGAGGCTTTAGTTTGGTTGTTACGGGTGTACTTTAGTACCTGCTCGAGAAGAGGTGCTTCTACTTCAGTAAGCACTAGTTGGTAAACGTCGGTCACAGGCGCGCCGTCTAGTTGAGCAAAATAGTTGCTCAGCGCTTTCTCTACCTCGTCACGCAAGGTTGTTCCGCCTTCTGCCGCTGGGCCGATTTGTGTTTGTTGTGCTTCGTGGTTGTCGGCTAGCATTTGAGAACTCATGCTGCTGCTTCTCCTTGGGTAAGTGACTGCTCAAAGTAACTGGTTATAGCTTCAAGCTGTTCGTTAGTTGAATCAATGGTGTTAAAAATCTTTCTAAACGCTTTACCATCTGGTCGTGTTTGCAAATACCAGGCAACATGTTTGCGTGAGATCCGGACTCCCATGACATCGCCATAGAAGGAGTGAAGTTCACTGACATGTTGCAGCATAATTGCTTTTTGCTCTTCGGTAGCGCGCGGCGGCAAATGAGTCCCTTTTGCCAGGAAGTGCTCTATTTCTTCAAAAATCCATGGTTTTCCCTGAGCCGCGCGTCCTATTAGCAGTCCGTCCGCTCCGGTGAAGTTCAAGACCTGTTTTGCCTTTTCGGGAGAGGTGATATCTCCGTTTGCAAACACCGGAATTGAAACGGCTTGCTTGACCGCGCGTATCGTGTCGTACTCCGCCTCACCCCTATAGGCGCAGGCTCTGGTTCGGCCGTGAACAGCCAAAGCCTGAATGCCTGAGTCTTCCGCCATTCGGGCTATTGTTTCTGCGTTTTTGCTTTGTTGATCCCAGCCAGTTCTGATCTTGAGCGTTACTGGGATTTCTACTGCATTCACAACGGCGTTTAAGATGTCTTTGACAAGCGCTTCATCTTTCATCAAAGCGGAACCCGCGGCTTTATTGCACACTTTCTTGGCCGGGCAGCCCATATTGATATCAATAATTTGGGCGCCTTGATCGGCATTAAGCTTTGCTGCAAGTGCCAGCATCTGGGCATCGCCGCCAGCAATTTGAACCGATATTGGGGCTTTTTCGCCCTCGTGGTCCAAACGATGTTTCGATTTGCGGGTTTTCCAAAAGCTTGGGTCGGCGATGACCATCTCCGAGACCGCAAGACCCGCACCATATTGTCGGCAAAGTTGGCGAAACGGTCTGTCCGTCACACCGGCCATTGGCGCAAGGATCAAGTTGTTACGAAGTTTGTAAGGGCCAATCTGAACCACAAATCAAAAGCTCTGGGCTGCCGAAAAAGGACGCAAATAATACTCCTCTCGGGCGACCTGTTAAAGACGCAATGTGGGCTTTTTTTTGGTTATATTTTGTTCGAGGTGGTTGACAATTGAGCGGGGCAGCGTTCCA
>NZ_LWFU01000814.1:0-4725 GCF_001635135.1 Oleiphilus sp. HI0080 | reverse complement strand
TAACCTGAACCTGATCTTGATTAACCGAGACATATTTGCGGATAACTTCAAGTATTTCTTGCTGAAGCATGGGCAGATAATCAGGTTGTTCCCGCTGGCCTCGCTCGTGAGCGACGATTATTTGTAAGCGTTCCTTTGCTATCGAAGCGGTGTTCTTCTTGGTGCTCTTAAAATAATCTAGAAAACTCATGCTGTCGCAGTCCCCTTAAACATGCGCTTGAAGAAGCCTTTCTTTTCAGCGGATAGGAAACGGTGCGGCACTTCCTTGCCTAGCAGGCGCTCTACGGCATCGTCGTAAGCTTGTCCTGCATCTGTTGTTTGGTCGTGAATAACCGGCACGCCTGAATTAGAAGAGGAAAGTACGGCCGGCGATTCTGGGATCACACCAAGCAGCTTAATAGCTAGAATGTCTTTGACGTCTTCTACGCCCAGCATCTCGCCTTTCTCTACACGTGTTGGGTTGTAGCGAGTAAGCAGCAAATGCTCTTTGACAGATTCGCCTTGTTCTGCGCGTCGGGATTTGCTCTGGAGTATTCCGAGTATGCGGTCTGAGTCGCGCACTGATGATACTTCTGGGTTGGTAACAACGATGGCTTCGTCAGCAAAATAGAGCGCCATTTGGGCGCCGTGCTCGATACCGGCAGGCGAGTCACAAATAATGAAGTCGAAGCGCTCTGATAGCTCGTTAAGAACGCGTTCTACTCCATCCTGCGTGAGTGCATCTTTGTCGCGCGTTTGCGAAGCAGGGAGGATGTATAAATTCTCGTTGTGCTTGTCTTTTATGAGAGCTTGGTTGAGTGTCGCCTCGTTGTTAATGACATTTACGAAGTCGTATACCACTCGGCGTTCACAATTCATAATGAGGTCAAGGTTACGCAAGCCTACATCAAAATCGATGACAACGGTTTTATGCCCTTTCAGCGCCAAACCTGTAGAGATAGATGCACTGCTGGTCGTTTTTCCGACTCCGCCTTTGCCTGACGTGATAACAATTATCTTAGCCAATGTTTTATTCCCGTGTTGCTATGTTGTTTGAAGAAGGGCATTTTCTGATGCTCTCCTCGGGTGCTCTTTTTTGGCACCTTTGACTTTAAAGAGTATTAATACTCCAGTTCTTTAAATTTTAGTGATTCGTCTTCAAGATACACTTGGCAAGGTTTGCCGAGCGCAGAGCTTGGAATGTCTTCGCTAATTTTGTATTGCCCTGCAACTGAAACGAGTTCAGCGGCCATGCTGTGACAAAAGACGCGTGCTGACGTATTGCCTTTAACTCCGGCCAGAGCGCGTCCGCGAAGGGTTCCGTATACATGAATGTTGCCATCAGCCAGAATTTCAGCACCTGCGCTGACTGAAGCTAAAATGATTAAGTCGCCATCGGCTGCATATACTTGCTGCCCGGAGCGAATAGGATGCTGAATAACTTTGCTTGCTTGCACGATGGTTTGTGCTTCTGGCGCTGGAGCCGGTTCTGGTGCGGCGAGTTCATCGCTGTCGTATGCCGGGCTCTTCTCTTTCTGCTTTGCCAGTATTCCCAAATCAAATGCTCTGGCCTGTTCTTGAAGCTCAAGGCTCGCACCGCGAACGCCGATCGCTTTTACAGAGTGTGCCTTACATATTCTAAGCAGTTGTTCGAAATCCAGTGATGACGAGGCGTACTTTTCGAGGCCTATAACGACGGGCAAATTCTCAAAAAAGCCAGGGGCTTGTGCGACTTTGGCAGAAAGTTCTTGTTCAAAATGTGCTGGATCGAAGTCAGAGATCTCGAGTGCGGTCATTGGTGCAAGAGACGCTTTTAGTTTTATGCTTGGTGCTTTGTTGCTGCTCTCTTGTTCCACATGCACTGAAGGTGCTGCGTCAGTATCTACGCTCGTAGTCATTGTCACCCTAATCATCGAATTTTGTTGTTATATGTGCTGTGCCGAACGCCTTGCCTGCCAAGGCTTTAAGAACATTCAAGGCTTCCTTTGATCAGAATCATATCATGAGCAATACACAGAATCTTGTATTTTCAAGCTGACTTTTTAGTAATGTAATGCTTCGCGGGATACCGCGATGAACGCTTATAAAATTTACTTATATAAGGGCCCTTCAAACGCCGGTATTTATGTGAGTACATTAAGAAAAGCGCATATTGCTGAATAAACCTATGCAGCATAAGGTGTGGTTCATATAATGTCGGTCATTTCTGAATCGCAACTCCAACCCTCTCTAAGGAACGCAGAGTCTTATGAGTCAAGACACTCCCAATCTCGAAGACGGTGTCGAGCAAATTTCACTTCGTGAATATACCGAAAAAGCCTATCTCGATTATTCAATGTACGTCATTCTAGATCGTGCTTTGCCGCATGTTGGTGACGGCCTTAAGCCCGTTCAGAGGCGTATTGTTTATGCGATGTCGGAGTTGGGGCTGAAATCGACTGCTAAGTACAAAAAGTCAGCCAGAAC
The DNA here is from genome assembly GCF_001635135.1 of Oleiphilus sp. HI0080. Classification (NCBI taxonomy): domain Bacteria; kingdom Pseudomonadati; phylum Pseudomonadota; class Gammaproteobacteria; order Oceanospirillales; family Oleiphilaceae; genus Oleiphilus; species Oleiphilus sp. HI0080. Next base: position 2,280 of record NZ_LWFU01000814.1, on the reverse strand, counting down.
AGTGGGTGATGTGCTGGGCAAGTTTCATCCGCATGGGGACAGTGCTTGCTATGAAGCGATGGTACTTATGGCTCAGCCGTTTAGTTATCGCTACCCACTTATTGACGGGCAAGGGAACTGGGGATCTGCCGATGATCCGAAGTCCTTTGCGGCCATGCGTTATACGGAGTCTCGACTAGCCCCGTATGCGGATGTCTTGCTGTCTGAGTTGGGCCAAGGGACGGTGGATTGGGCGCCGAACTTTGACGGAACGATGGATGAGCCGAAGACCTTGCCTGCTCGTTTACCAAATCTTTTGTTGAATGGCACGACAGGCATTGCGGTCGGCATGGCGACCGATATTCCGCCTCATAATTTGCGCGAGGTAGCCAGTGCCTGCGTGCATTTACTTGATGAGCCGAAAGCACAAACGCACGATTTGATGCTGCATGTAAAAGGGCCTGATTACCCTACGCGCGCTGAGATCATTACGCCTGAGCAGGATTTGCAGCGAATCTATGAAACTGGACGTGGCTCGGTAAAAATGCGCGCTATCCATAATATGGAAAACGGCGATATTGTGGTCACCGAATTGCCACATCAAACCTCTGGCGCAAAGGTGCTCGAGCAAATTGCCGCGCAGATGCAAGCTAAGAAACTACCGATGGTCGCTGATCTTCGTGATGAATCCGATCATGAAAACCCGACGCGACTCGTGATTGTGCCGCGCTCTAACCGGGTTGATGTCGAAGCACTCATGGCGCATCTTTATGCGACCACGGATCTAGAGAAAAATTATCGCGTCAATATGAATATGATCGGTACGGATGGCCGCCCAGGCGTTAAGGATCTCCGCGAGATTCTAACAGAGTGGTTGTCGTATCGAACCGAAACAGTGACTCGTCGGCTTCAGTATCGCCTCGACAAGGTTGAGCGCAGACTGCATCTTTTAGAAGGCTTGCTGATTGCGTTTTTGAATATCGATGAGGTTATTCACATTATTCGCACGGAGGATGAGCCGAAGCAGGTGCTGATGCAGCGCTTCGATCTGACCGAAGTTCAAGCGGACTATATCCTTGATACCAAGTTAAGACAGCTTGCTCGCCTCGAAGAGATGAAGATCAAGGCTGAACAGGAAGAGCTTGAGAAGGAGCGTCAGTATCTGCTGAAAGTACTTGGTTCTAAGGCGCAGATGAAAAAGCTGATCAAGAAGGAGTTGCTCGCCGATGCAGAGAAGTATGGCGACGAGCGTCGTTCGCCCATCGTCGCCCGCAAAGAAGCCAAGGCATATACAGAAATGGATCTGGTCAGCTCAGAACCCGTCACTGTTGTGCTTTCCGAGAAAGGCTGGGTGCGTGCAGCGAAGGGGCACGATATAGATCCGAAGGGATTAAGCTATAAAGCGGGAGACGGCTTTAGTCTTGCTGCGAAGGGGCGGAGTCAGGAAGGGGTCGTTTTTCTAGACTCTACGGGGCGTGCCTACACCGTAGCGGCGCATACTTTGCCATCTGCAAGAGGGCAGGGCGAACCGTTAACGGGTAAGATTAATCCCCCTTCTGGTGCAATTTTCAAAGCGGTTTTGATGGGCAAACCTGAGCAACGATTGCTTATGATGTCGGATGCGGGTTACGGCTTTGTATCGCGTCTCGATAATCTGCAGAGCAAAAACAAAGCGGGTAAGGCCGCTCTGAGTTTGCCGAAAAATGCTGAGGTGATGCATCCGATGGTGATTCACGATCCAGAGAATCAATTGCTAGCAGCGGTAACGAACGAAGGGCGTATGTTGGTGTTTCCTGTTAAGGAGTTGCCAGAGCTTGCGAAGGGGAAAGGTAATAAGATTATCAGTATCCCTACTGCCCGAGCTCAGAGTCGGGACGAGTTAATGATTGCCGTGGCCGTGTTCTCGGAAGAAGATTTTGTGGTTATTCATTCGGGCAAGCGACATCTGAAGCTAAAATACAATGATTTGCAGCACTACGTGGGTGAGCGTGGACGTCGAGGTCAGAAGTTGCCTCGCGGTTTGCAGCGCGTTGATCGAATCGAGGTTATTCCCTCAAAGACTAAGTCAGCGGCAGACGCAGTTGAGGATGCATCGAGTGACGATAGCGATTAAGCAAAACCGTGAGTGAAGCTTGCAGCGAATAATCCATACTTATTGAAATTAAGCGAAAGGTGATATCGATTGAGTGAAATAATCTTGATTAACGTGTCTGGTAGAGACAAACCGGGCTTAACGTCTGAAATGACCAGCATTATGGCGCAATACGATATTCGTATTCTCGATATCGGTCAGGCAGTCAT
>NZ_LWFU01000813.1:0-11142 GCF_001635135.1 Oleiphilus sp. HI0080 | reverse complement strand
CGAGATAGAGCGTTTGCTGTGTGCTGATGCTTTGCTCGGATTGCTTGAGCTGATTCAGTCGTGCTTGTTGCACGGCAAGATCTTGCTGCTCTTCGATGAGTTCTTGTTTGAGTTCAAGATATTGAAGTTTCGAGCCGTAGGATTTCTTACGCAGAGTATCGAGCGCATCTACCCTTTCCTGAATCACGGGTATGACTCGTTGTTTCTTTTTGATTTCACCTTGCGTCATGCTTTGATCAATTTGCAGTTTTACACGCTCGTTTTGGAAGTTCGCAAGCTGCGCGGCGACTTCGGATTGTTCTTGTAGAAGTTGCGCGTGTTGTTGAGTAGATAGTGGTTGAGTGGATAGTGGCTGCGTGGATAGTGGATGAGGCAATTCTTCTACTGCGGGGTCTGACCCCAATGCATTGGGGTCAGACCCCGGGGCAATGTTCGCTGAGCTAAGAAACTCGGATAATAGCTCCAAACGCTGCAGGTTTTGGCGCACACCAGCCAGCTCCGCTTTGAGGCTTTCGTACTCGGCTTTCGCGAGTTGAGCATCAAGCTCTATCAGCACTTGGCCTTGCTCTACGAGCTGGCCCTCTTTAACGTGAATTGCTTTGATGCGCGCCGTTTCAAGAGACTGGATTTGTTTTACTGACTCAGTTGGAATGACCTTGCCTTGTGCGACAGCAACAATATCGACCTTTCCAAACCAGGCCCAACACGCAGCCACCACAAACAAGAACATGATCAACCAGATGATTAATCTACCGGCGCGAGAGCTGGGTGTTTGCTCGACTTCGATTGCCGCAGGCAAGAATGCGTTTAGATCGTTTTGTGCAAACTTAGAAGCGCTCATGCTGATACCTCGCTGCTATTTTTATTGCCATTGCTCTTATTAACTGCCTCAGCTGAACGACTTTCTGAGCGAGCAGCACTCGAAGAACTGGACGAGAAGCTAGCCGAATAACCGGGAAAGGCGTCTTGCTTTGGCGCTTCTCTGAAGTTGGGCACATAACTTTGATGACGATGCAGCTTGGCGTAATAGCCGTTCTGATCAATGAGCTCGTCATGCGCGCCGCTCTCAACAATTCCTCCCTGATCGACCACAATAATGCGATCTGCACCACGTACAGTGGAGAGCCGATGCGCAATGATGAACACCGTTCGGCCTTGGCAGATCTGGCGCATATTGTCCTGAACCACCCGTTCGCTTTCATAGTCGAGCGCACTGGTTGCCTCGTCGAATATAAGTATTTTGGGATTAGTAATCAGTGCGCGGGCAATCGCAATACGCTGCTTTTGTCCGCCTGATAATGATGCGCCTTGCTCGCCGACCATGGTGTCGTAACCTTCGGGTAACTCAAGAATAAACTCGTGCGCACCCGCCAATTTGGCAGCTTGAATTACCCGCTCTATCGGCATGCTTGGGTCAACTAAGGCGATATTGTCTTTGACAGTTCGATTGAACAAGCGGCTTTCTTGCAGCACCACACCCACCTGCCGGCGCAGCCATGCGGTATCGACCTGAGCCAGATCAACACCATCAACCAGAACCCGACCGGATTCTGGAACATACAAGCGCTGAATGAGCTTGCTAAGGGTGCTTTTGCCCGATCCGGAGCGACCAACAATGCCGATCACCTCTCCGGCTTGCACATTGAGTGACAGCGCCTTTAACACCTCTGGACGATCAGGCGCATAACGAAAACAGACCTGATCAAAACACACATCCCCGTTAATCGCGGGCAAAGTACTGCGGTTTGGATTGTGCGCCGGCTCAGTGGGCGAGTTTAATATGTCGCCTAGCCGTTCGATCGAGATACCGGCTTGTTGGAAGTCTTGCCAAAGCTGTACCAGCTTGAGAATCGGCGCACTAACGCGCCCTGCAATCATGTTAAACGCAATCAACTGGCCAACCGTGAGTGCGCCGGCAATCACCAAGCTTGCGCCCACCCAAAGGATCAACACAGTCACTACTTTGTTGATAAAACCTGCACACTGGCTCGCAATATTGCCAAGGTTATTGGCTTTGAAAGATGCGCTGACGTACGCCGCGAGTTGCTCCTCCCACTTGCGCTGCATCTGCGGCTCTACCGCCATCGCTTTGAGCGTTTCTGCGCCAGAGACCGACTCCACCAAAAAAGCCTGATTCGCTGCCCCGCGTTGAAACTTCTCGTCCAAGCGTTTACGCAAAATAGGCGTGATGTACGCCGATAACACGATATAAAACGGCAACGAGCCAAGCACAATCCAAGTGAGCGTTGGGCTGTAATACCAAAGCACAACGAAGAACACGATGGTAAAACCAAGATCGATCACCAGCGTCAATGCTGAGCTAGTTATAAACTCGCGGATGGTGTTTAGCTCGTGCACACGCGCGACTGTCGTACCGACCTGACGGTTCTGAAAATATGCCAACGGCAAATGCAGCAAGTGCTTGAACAGCTGCGCACCGAGAGTCACGTCGACGCGATTCGTGGTATGGCTGAACACATAGTTGCGCAAACCATTGAGCACCACATCAAACAGGGATATCACCAACAAGCCAAAACAAAGCACATCGAGCGTCGTGAGACCCTGATGCGCCAAGACCTTATCAATCACAACCTGAAAAAACAGCGGTGTGATCAAGGCAAAGAGCTGAATAAAGAACGAAGCCAACAATACCTGATACAAAATCTGCTTATGCTTGACGATGGCGGGGATAAACCAGGAGATGTCGAACTTACTCGATAAACCGGGCAGCAATGCACGCTTGGTGATGAGTATCGCCTCGCCGCTCCAGTGTTCCAAAAATTCCTCTATCGTCATCGTTGAAGCAGGCTGCCCAACGAGATCATAGGCTTGCAGTAAAACGTTGCCTTGCGACGATGACACGCTCGCAAGCACTTGATAGCGTCCGTTTTGCATTCGCACGATGGTGGGAAGCGGCAGAGCGCTTATCGCTTTTAGGCTCGGCTTGCTTAACTGCACACATTTCGCTTTCAACGATAAAGAAGCCGCTGCTCGTAATAGCGTTTGCGTGTCGAAGGTCTCTTTTTCACAAGCCCCCAAGCCGAACGCATGTTTTAACTGGGTATGACTGGCAGAAATTTGGTGAAAATGCGCCAGTGTCAGTAGGCATTCAAGCCCACTATCCATTTGGGCAGAGGTGGTTGGTTCGGACGAACGCGCTCCGTGATCGCAATCCTTTTGCAATGTAGTCTCCTAGGCAGTCATATCCGTTGACTGCAAACATCCTTGTTTGAGTGTCATTTCTGACGCGCAAAGTGTAACGGACTTTCTCCCCAGCGGAAATACGCTGATGGCGGTTTGTTTCAAGCAGAAAGGCGCTGCGGTGGTACACTTCGAAAAAATGGCCGTATACAAATTAAGAGCGGTAAGAGAGTGTGTAAATGAATATAAGCGCCGATTTATTCGATAGTGGTTTGATCTGGTTTGCCAATGCGCTCGCCATTCTCGCTTTGATTCTGGCTCTGTTCTTTATTCACTGGCGAGCGATCATCGAGGATACCCGCGTTCAGCATGTCATCGGTTTTTGTACTATTGCCTTAATGATTGCATGGTCGTTACGCGCGGGCATTTCGGATGGGCTGGGTATCCACTTTTTTCTCATCACCGCCGTCCACTTGCTAATGGGATGGCAACTCGCGATTTGGGTTGCCGCACTGGCGATCATCGGCACCATCATACTTGGACAAGAATCTCCCGAGGGCTTTGGCATTAACATGCTCGTCTCGGTGATGGTCCCATTACTAACAAACTACACCGTCTGGCGTTTGCATGATCGCAGCAGCGCCACGCATCCGTTCTCGTTTATTTTTCTCGTGGCGTTTCTAGGCGGTGGCATATCGGTCATTGCCAGCGGTTTGGTGATGACCCTGATGCTCTGGACTTTAGACATTTATACTTTTGAGCACATCTCGAATGAGTTTTGGATTTTTATTCCGCTCATCGCATTTCCCGAGGCCACCATCAACGGAATGATCATTAGCATCTTGATTTTTAATCATCCTCACTGGGTGCGACTCTTCGATCAAAATCGCTATTTAGGCAAACATTCTTAGGCGAAGAACTGGTCTCGATCAATAGGTTATTGTTACGATGAAAGGATGTCCCAGTCGCCTTTCATGTCTACTCGTTTAACCATGCCCATTGTATACATACTCGCAACCCTGTTTGCGCTTTGCGTACCGGTGAACAATGCCAAGGCAGAGGAACAACTCGCGCCGCACTTTGCGTTCTCAACCTACTTTGGTTCGGGTATTTATAGCTCTTCAGGCAATGATGTCACAGTGTTTAATATCCCATTGGTATTCGACCCGGATTGGGATGACATTGACTATTTGGAAGACGTTCACTTGCGCATTCCCATATCAGTGGGTCTGGCTAACTTTGCATATGATGAGATTGAAGAAACCAGACCTCTTGAAGATGCGTCTACCATCACCGTAGCCTTGGGCCTAGAAAAAGACTACTGGGATAGCAAAAAGCTGAAACTCGTACCATTTTTTGATATCGGATACTCCGAAGACTTATCGACGCACAACAGGGCCATGACCTTTGCCGTGGGCACCAGCATTTTCCGCTACACGCGCTTTTGGGGTGAACAGCAACTGATCTACGGCAAGATTCAACACGCAGGCTTTTCAAGAAAAGAAAGCCGCTCGCAAAATTTTAGCTCTCTACAAATTGGTAGTGATTTTAAGTTTCCCGAGCGCTTCGGTTCGGGCCGCTTATCGACATTTATGACGATGTACTTAACCAGTTACTTTTACATGGTGGGCATCGAGTTTGAAGAAACCAATATCACGCCGCTTCAAGACGAGTGGGTTCACGAGGCAGGCTTTACCTGGGGCTTGGATGACCCCATCGAAACATCGGTTGCGAATGTAGAACGCATCGGCCTAGGTTATCGTTTTTCTGAAAAAAGCCCCGGCGCCGTGCACATCACCTTCAACTTTCCGCTCGATTAACAATGTAAGAACTAACTAAAAGTGACGAGCGGGCTTAAAAGCCACCGACATTTGATGATTAGTGCCAAGCGCAAACTGCACAACATAGATGATATTTGGATCGTATTGCGCCGGCGATTGGACGCGTACAGGCCCAATGCTATGTTGTTGACCCCGCTGTTCCCAAGTAATCACAATATCGTTTTCTTCGAGTTCTCGCGCATGAAAACCATTCATACACATTGAGCGATGGAGAATAATGCCGCAGGCAAACTTACGATGAAATTCAGTTACCTCAATCTGCATATTCCGAATATCATCATTGGTAAGATTGAGAATTTCGATACCGTTGAATCGCAAGGCCGACTTGGACGTTAAGCTGCTTGCACACGAAGTCATCAGTAAAAAACAAACCAAAATACAGAGGCATCGCAGTGCCCTAACCCGAAGCCTAGCCGCTTGATGCAGCATTATTGCTCGGCCTCTATCTTCAATAGCTCTTGCTGCTCTGGCTTTAGAGAGGCCTCTAGAGATGGCTCTTCCGAGTCGGATACCAGATCAATTTCCAACTCTGCTTTATCCGTAAAATACTCTGGCAACTCGGCCTTAATAGCCGGCGCGAGCTTCTTAAATTCACTCACTTGTTTCACCAAGTTGGCCTTCCCGCTCACCAGCTGCCCTTCTGCCTTCACGTAGGCTTCTTGGGCTCGATCGAGACCTTTTTTCACTCCCTCAAAACTCGACAGAAAGGTATTCAGCTTTTTGAATACGCCATCGGCTTTTTTGGCAAGCTCAGCGGTATGCTTGTTTTGATCTTCATATCGCCATAGCTGTCGGACGATATTGAGACTAGTAAGCAAGGTCGTCGGCGTGGCGACCAAGACATTATTGACAATGGCTTCCTGAAACAGCAACTCATCGGCCTTCAATGCTTCAACAAATGCCGATTCAATGGGCACAAACATAAAGACAATTTCAGGAGAATTCATACCCGGCAACTTGTAATAATCGCGATCAGCAAGTTCGGTTATTCGATCACGCATCGAGCTAACATGTTCTTTTAGGGCAAGCGCGCGCTCGGTCTCATCATCCGAATTCACAAAGCGCGTATACGCATTGAGTGATACCTTGGCATCGATAATGAGATGTTTGTCTTGCGGCAAATACACAACGGCATCAGGTCTTTGACGACCCTCTTCCGTATTGAACGACACTTCACGCTTATAGTCTTTACCCAGCTGCAACCCAGAGCGTTCAAGCACATTCTCCAGCACCAACTCACCCCAGTTACCTTGCAGTTTTTTCTGACCTTTCAGTGCCGTCGAAAGCTCGTGCGCCTCGGTGGTCATTTTAAGGTTAAGCTCTTTCAATGACTCGAGCTCTTTTTTCAGCTCAGAGCGCTGCATAGTCTCGCGGTGTACGTTGTCATCAATCTTCTTTTTAAATTCTTCAATCGAGGTTTTAAAGGGGTTGATCGTTGCACTTAAGCTCTCTTTATTCGCTTCCTGAAGGGCTTTTGAGTTGCTTTGTAGAATCTCGTTGGAAAGCTGCTGGAACTGAAGTTTGAGCTCTTCTTTTTGCTTATTGAAGGTTTCAAGTTCTCGCTTATGGCTCGCTTCTCGCTCTTCCATCGAGGTATTCAGGCGCTCGTAGTTCGACTCTGTGTCACGCAAGCTCGCGCGGGTTTCGTCTAAGTGAAGCGACAATTTATCGCACTGCTCCTGCAAACCCTTCGCTTGCTGAGCGCGCTGCTCGGCGAGCACTTCAAACTGTTTTGACTGATCGCGAGAATGAGCCAGTTCAGATTTAAGATCCGTCAGCTCTTCACGCAGCAGGAGCTGGCTCTCATCCATGCGTGCCTGAAGCGCTTCGAGACTTTCACGCTCGTGCTCATAGCGGGTTTTTATTTCTGCTAGCTCCAGTTCCAAGGCTTTTTGCTGAGTTGACGCCTTCAACTTTGCCAGAACAAATCCGACCAACAAAGACAAACAAACAGAAGAAGCGAGCACTGCAATAAAAAACGTATCCATAGCTGATAGCAAACCTAAATGAAAAGGGAGTGTCCGAGATTGAGGCAACCGATAACCAAGATTGTACTGGTTTTAATCTCGGTTATCTTTAGCAAATAACGCATGGAACGAAAATCTACTGCCACACCCCAGACTGGTAAAATGTCTGCAGCTGCTGCCGAACACTCTGCATACTTTGGTGGTAGCCATGTTGCTGCAACCACTCGTCGTTATAGTAGGTATCGAGATAACGATCCCCACGATCACATAACATCGTGACGATCGAGCCGCGCTCGGCCTGCAACTTCATTTCAGATGCAAGCTGATAGGTTGCGTAGAGATTGGTTCCGGTTGAACCACCTACTCTTAAGCCCAGTAAATCGCTCAAATGTCGCATCGCAGCATAGGATGACGCATCCGGTATTTTCATCATCCGATGCACGACAGAAGGTATGAACGATGGCTCGACTCTTGGACGGCCAATACCTTCAATTGCAGAACCGCGATCATGTGTGAGTCCTGCATCACCGGTTTGATAGTAATCATAAAACACCGAATGCTCAGGATCCGCCACGCACAATTTGGTGTTTGCACCTTTGTAATTAATGTAGCGCCCGATTGTTGCTGATGTGCCTCCTGTTCCGGCGCTCATAACAATCCATGTTGGCTCGGGATTTGGCTCACATCGCATCTGATGAAAAATCGAATCTGCAATATTGTTATTGCCTCGCCAATCTGTCGCGCGCTCCGCGTTGGTGAACTGATCCATGTAGTAGCCCTTTAGCTCGCGGGCAAGGCGTTCTGATTCGGAGTAAATCTCACTGCCTTTCACTAGGTGACAGCGCCCGCCATAAAACTCGACTTGGGCTTGCTTATGCTTTGAGGTGGTGTCGGGCATGACCGCGATAAAGGGCAAACCAAGTAGCCGAGCAAAGTACGCCTCAGAAACAGCTGTACTACCTGAAGAAGCTTCAATGATGGTGGTGTCTTCTCCGACATATCCATTCGCCAACGCATACAAAAATAATGAGCGCGCTAAGCGGTGTTTGAGCGAACCCGTCGGATGTGTGGATTCGTCTTTTATGTAGACCTGGATATCCTGATAACTATCCGGCATCGGAACCTGAAACAAATGCGTGTCAGATGATCGCTGCATTTCGGCCAAGATCAATTTAATCGATTGCTGAACCCAGCTCATATAAAAACCTCCAAACGCTTCTTGTAATTTAGGCACTCTTTAGTTTGAAGGTAGCGCCCAACAAAGTACTATACACCATGTTTTCAACGAATTAAGTAAGCTCCCATGGCAAACGTTCTCACAGACAAACAAGCGCACTTTAATAAACTGATCAAGCTAGCAAGCTGGGCTTCTGTGTGCGTCGCAATCCTATTGCTGCTGATGAAAATTTACGCCTGGTTTTCGACCGGCTCGATTGGCGTACTTGCCTCTTTGGTCGACTCTCTTTTGGACTTGCTTGCCTCGCTCATCAATATGTTTGCGATTCGCTATGCCATGGTGCCAGCCGATAACGAACACCGCTTTGGACATGGTAAGGCAGAGTCTTTGGCGGGGCTTGGGCAGGCGCTATTCATCTCTAGTTCGGCCCTATTTCTGATTATCTACTCGATTGAACGCATGGTGAATCCAAGCGAACTTCGCTCTATCGAAGTGGGCAGTGTCGTGGTCGGCATCTCGATTCTATTAACCTTTGTTCTGGTTGCCTTTCAGCGCTTTGTCGCGAAAAAGACCGGCTCACTTGCCATCAAAGCGGACTCGCTGCATTACGCGTCCGACTTACTATCAAACACGGGCATACTTATCGGGCTCGTTCTTTATCAGCAGGGTATCGTGCAGGCAGACCCAATTATCGCGCTCGCGATTGGTATTTATATTTTGAAATCCGCGTGGGATATTGGCGATGAGGCGATGCACCATCTGCTAGACAGAGAGCTTCCTGAAGAAGAGCAAACGCAGATACTGGCGATTGCCAACGCCCCGGCGGAAATTCTCGAAGTACACGACTTGCGCACACGCCAATCAGGGCGGACCAAGTTCGTTCAAATGCATCTGGTCATGCAAGGCTCAACACCGCTGAGCAAAGCGCACCAGATCGGAGAGCAAATAGAAGCGGAGATTGAAGACGCGTTTCATGATGTCGATGTATTGGTCCACTTAGACCCACACACAGAAGCCGTGAATGAGCTGCCTTAGCCGCGCATTTTCTCAAGCATGCTCTTCATCATCTCATGAATGGTTTGGATCGCCTTTAACGGCCGGACCATCACTTTAAACTCGGTAATCTGGCCTTGCTCGTTCCAACTGATCATGTCGACACCATTCACCTCAATGCCATTGACCACTGTTTGAAACTCCAAAATGGCATGATCGTCAGCGATGGTTTCGCGCACGTACTTAAAGCTCTCATTAAAGAACACCACAAACGCGGCCGATAGATACATGCTCGTAATGGGCTTGCCGTTTTGAGGGGTGTGCACCACCGGGGAATAGAACACAACATCATCCGCCAGCAAGGTGTTTAAGCCCGAAGGATCTCTGCTTGCTAACAACTTATGCCAGTGCTCAACCGCACTCGCGGGGTGCTTCTCAACCTGAGTCATGCTCTTCTCCGAATCGATCATTAAAGTCAAAACAGTCTTTATACTGTAAAGATAAAGCACTATAGCAAAGCCATTTATCGCTATTCCAGATCTATGGCTGAATTAGACTGTTCTATGCTGTATAAAAGAACACACACTAAAACTTCATCAGGTGCCGAAGCAAGCTATGCCTTTACCCGAATTTATTGCCTCCATATGGATGGATGTTATCGCTGTATGCTGGTTTTTACTTTGCTTCAAAGGGTATAGCGCATATACCCGACGCCGTGTTCATGATACGCCCTGCCTCGCGAGTCTCTTGTATCTGGCCCGCCTAGACTGGATGAATGAGATGCTGGAGCGCGAGATTCGCGTTGCAGATAACACCGCGATCGCCAATCTTGAGCGCAGCGTTTCATTCTTTGCATCCACGACGATGCTGATTTTAGCGGGCTTACTGACAATCCTTGGTTCAACAGACAAAGCGATAGGCCTGCTTGAAGATCTGCCCTTTGTGATGCCAGCGACACGTGCCGAATGGGAACTGAAATTTCTACTGTTGATTGTGGTTTTCGTATACGCCTTCTTCAAATTCACTTGGAGCTTGCGGCAGTATGGCTTTGTGACAGTGATGATTGGCGGAGCGCCGGTGTGTTCGCGCGAAGAAAAACCAAAAGAGCATCGGGTGCTTGCAGAGCGGCTTGCGAAGATGGGGTCGATGGCGGCACATAACTTCAATATGGGACTAAGAACCTATTACTTCTCAATCTCCATATTAGCGTGGTTTATCAATCCGATTCTCTTTATGGTGGCGGCAACCAGCATCGTCTTTGTGCTGTATCAACGTGAGTTTAAATCGTCGACCTTGCGCACCTTAATGCAGAGTAAAACCATTGATTTAAAACGAACGCCAGATTTGTAAACAAGGTGTTTACCAACCTTCAAGGAAAGGAAGACCTTCCAGGTTCAAGCCTAAGGTGGCCCAAGAATAACCCTCGGTGTGCGTTGCCGTGATCGAAACAGTTCGGTATCGAACACTCAGCTCTAGCCCCAACTGCTCAATGCCGTTTGGATCTGGGATCGTAAAGTTTCCTGCATCAAGAACATGCCAAGAAAAGCCAAAGTCGACCCCCCAATGCCACGTTGAATTTGTATAAGCTACATTATACTTGTGCCCTTTGCTCCCGTGCCCGTAGCGAAAAGTGGCACCTGTCATTTGAGCACCTTCTTTGTTGAAATAAGACAAACCCGCGTAGTGCGCGATACCGATGACGTTGTCTTTATATAAGTAGGTGTAACGAGGCGTCCAACCAACACCGTCAAACAAATCCCAATCCCAAGCAGGCGTAGTTCGGGTTTCATCTTGCTCAGCAAACGCAAGGCTAGAAAGCGCAAAAGCACAAACGAAAATCAAGGGTCGTAAAACGAGATTTGAAAAGTCCATTAATCGAATAGTCTTATAAGCAAAGTTATAGGCGTGAAAAGAGTACACAAAGCGCTTACCCAAACCAAGATGCAAAGTGCGTATTTGTGCGCAAGTTGTCCATCGTGCGCGCATTTGTTTTAAACCGTGCACGAATCTGCGTTAAGATTCA
>NZ_LWFU01000812.1:0-5523 GCF_001635135.1 Oleiphilus sp. HI0080 | reverse complement strand
TATCGAAACCGATGACCCACGTTGGCTCAAGGCTGAAGAAGCAACGCAAAAAACGCCAACTCAGTTAATCGCCGGATTTCGCGAAACACGTGACATTCATGAGGAAATGCCCCGCGCTAAGTTCACTCTAGAGAAAACTCACGAACATATCGAAAAAGTACTAAACGACATCAACAACGGAGAAGCATTTGCTGTCGAAGAATCTCGCGCCGTTGTGCGCGAGTGCATGACGAGTATCATCAGCAACGCAAACGCGATGCTTTGGCTTACCAAGATCAAGAACGAAGACAAATACACCTCTGAACACTGCATGCGCGTAGGCGTACTTTCAATCGCATTTGGTCGTTTTTTAGGTCTTCCGGACCAAGACCTTCAACTGCTCGGCTTAGCAGGCATGCTGCACGATGTGGGAAAGACAAAAACCCCACCAGACATACTCAACAAGCCGCGCAATCTAAGCTCAGACGAATATGAAATCATGAAGCAACATGCCGTCTTTGGAAGAGAAATTCTTGGTAAACAAGAGGGGCTAGAGCAACTCGTAATTGATACAGCGCACTACCACCATGAGCGCGTTGACAGTTCGGGCTATCCGGAGCAGCTGGATGCAAGCCTACTTCACCAGTTTATTCGCATGGTCTCTATCGTCGACGTCTACGATGCCATTACCAGTGATCGCTGCTATCAGCGAGGCAAGTCTGCTTTTGAAGCACTGAAAATTCTCTTTGGCGAAACAAACAAGCATTTCGACAAAAAGCTCGTGGAAGCCTTTATCCGCATGATAGGTATCTACCCGCCGGGAACGCTCGTTGAAATGAGCAATGGAGAGGTCGGCATTGTTGTTTCTTCAAACCCTGACGCACGGCTTAAACCGAAGGTAGAGCTAGTGACCGATGCAAACAAAAAACTAAGATCACCTTATGTCATAGACCTGTCGGCGACACCAAAAGATTCTACTGGCACACCGTTCGCTATTAAGAATGGCCTACCAAACCATACCTTTGGCATTGATATTAAAGACTATCTGTTTCGCCCACAAACCTAGTGCTGATGCTCTGGCACGGGCACAACTACCACAGCCAATTCATAACCAGATCACCACCTACTTCACGCCCGTGACTTGAGCGTGTATACATGTCCGCTAAGCTTAACAGCCAGTCTTCATCCAACTCATGGTCAATACCTAAAGCGAGCGTGACAGCGTGTGGGCCTCTGTTCTGTCCAACAAAATTTTGCGTATTACTCGGGTCGAAGTTAAACGATGCTTTCACGTCGTGCTCGCTATTGTGTTCCGCCAAAACATCGTAATCGTATCGCACTTCTATGCGTAATTTTTAATCATGGCGCGGCTCCTGTTGTTGCTCTTGAATAACAACCGGCTCTATCTCAAGCTCTACCGAAAAAATACTTTTAATCTGACTTTGAATACTCGCCGCCAGGTCCAAAATATCATGTTGCTGCGCACCACCTGTATTGGTAAGCACGAGAGCCTGACGATCATGCACACGCGCAGCACCTAACTGCTTTGCTTTGAAGCCCGCCTGATCAATCAGCCAACCGGCCGCTACCTTAACGCTATTGTGTCCTTGGGGATATCCGACCACTCCGGGAAAATCGAACTGCAACGCATCAAAAGCGCGCTTTGAAATCACAGGGTTTTTGAAAAAACTGCCTGTATTGGGAATAACCGAAGGGTCTGGGAGCTTTTCCGAACGAACAGCGATCACCGTGTCGCGCACTAACTGCAGCGATAAATCTGGGCTATCTTGAAGGGTTTGTAGCTCGCCATACGTCAAAACAAACCGAGGCTGCTTTGAAAGCTCAAAACACACTTCGGTAATCACATAACGTCCTGAGTGCCGTTTGAAAACACTATCGCGATAGGCGAATTCGCACTCGTTACGCATCAGTTCAACAAATCTCTGAAGCTGCCTGTCATAAGCGCGCACCCTTAACACACGCTCTTTTAGCTCAACGCCATAAGCACCAATATTCTGAACGGGTGCGGCACCAACACATCCAGGGATCAACGACAGATTTTCCAGCCCGTAATAGCCCTGCGCGACGCTCCAGGCAACCAAGGCATCCCATACAACCGCAGCACCAACGCGCAACACGACGCTTGTTTCAGTCTCTTGCTCGACATTGATATCTGCGTGCTTTAGGCTCACAACCGGTTGACGAATTCGTTCAGGAAGTATGACGTTACTACCCCCTCCTAGAATCAAGACATCGCCTCTAACGCCTTGAAAAAACGCTAGTACCTCATCATCGGTTGCCAATTCCACAAAGCGCTCGGCGACACAAGGCAACGCCATCGTATTACGTTCAGTCAAATCCAGCTGCGAGTATCGAGGTGCCACAGGTTAGGCCTACTTAGAAAGGATGTCTTCAAGCAAGCCTTCGCAGGCCGACTCGACTAAATCCAGAACATGCTCAAAGCCCCGCTCGCCGCCATAATAGGGATCGGGTACTTCGGTCTCGCTATAGTCACCAAAGGACAAAAATAACTGGGGAATCACTTTGGCATCTTTCGGGCAGAGCAAATCAAGCTCACGCAGGTTTGCCTCATCCATCGCAAGAATGTAATCAAACTCGTAAAAATCATTGCTTTGAACCTGTCGCGCCCTCAAATGCGATAAGTCATAACCACGTTTTCTAGCATGCGCTGTCGCGCGCTTGTCTGGCGACTCACCAATGTGCCAACCGCCGGTACCACAAGAATCAATGTGAATCTGCTCAGCAAGCCCCTTGGCTTTTACAAGCGACTCAAATACACCATGCGCAGTGGGTGAACGACAAATATTACCCAAGCAAACGAACAGCACGCGCGTCATTTCTCACCCTTAAAATACTGACGCACACGCTCTAAATCTTCCTGTGTATCCACGCCTGAAGGAGGCGCTTCCGCTGCGATATCGATGTGTATTCGCACACCATTGCTGAGCGCGCGCAACTGCTCAAGCTTTTCGACTTGCTCCGTCATACTGGGCAGCCATTGCACATACTGGCGAAGAAAACCAACGCGATAAGCATACATACCGATATGGCGATAATACTCTGCTTTTGAAGACAATCGAGGAGGTGTTTCAGTTAAGGCATCGCGTGCGTAAGGAATCGGCGCACGACTAAAATACGAGGCAAAACCATGCTCATCAAAAACAACTTTCACCGCGTTGGGATTGAGAACAGTATCTAAATCGTGAATACGCTCGCACAGCGTTGCGATGCCCGCTTCCGGATGATCATCCAAATTTTGCGCGACTTGCTCAACCAACGCCTTTGGAATCAAGGGTTCATCGCCTTGAACATTCACAACAATCTCGTCCTCATCAAGGTCAAGCTTGCTAACCACTTCTTCAAGCCGGTCGGTCCCGGACGGATGATCAGCCGAGGTCATCATCACCTCGGCTCCGGCCGCCTTACAAACGGATTCGATATCAGGATGATCTGTCGCCACAATCACGCGATGAGCACCAAGGTCTTGCACCTGATCATACACACGCTGAATCATTGGCTTGCCTGCGATATCAAGCAGCGGTTTACCTGGCAATCGCTGAGAAGCAAAGCGTGCTGGAATAATGACGGTATATCGCAACATTAAAACAACCTTCTATTTTATATGGTGGCTTTTGCTTATCTAAAGACGTGGTTTAGTCTTTGCTCAGTTTCTCGTCTGTCGTCAAGGTGCGCGCCTCAGACTCAAGCATCACCGGAATGTCGTCGCGAATCGGGTAGGCAACACCATCTGCTTTACAAATGAGTTCCTGGGCATCCTTGTCATACTTCAGCTCACCTTTACAAAGCGGGCAAGCGAGAATCGAGAGTAACTTCTTATCCAAAACAGTGTCCCTTAATTAAAACCGTATTCAATTTTCCAGCC
Organism: Oleiphilus sp. HI0080; assembly: GCF_001635135.1. Classification (NCBI taxonomy): domain Bacteria; kingdom Pseudomonadati; phylum Pseudomonadota; class Gammaproteobacteria; order Oceanospirillales; family Oleiphilaceae; genus Oleiphilus; species Oleiphilus sp. HI0080. The sequence goes on along the minus strand of NZ_LWFU01000812.1, from coordinate 1,640 downwards.
GTGCGAGACGACCCATTTCATTGAGCTGATTGTAAAGCCTCTCACCTAGATTGTCTTGAAGTTCCGGCTCAACACGCAGGAACCAAGCATCTTCACAATGTAGATCTTTGCATTTTGCCGCGTCTTTTTCGGTCATGAGGATCGCTGTTTTTTTATCGTTCAGATCTTTTTGCTTGTAGCCATAATGGTCTGGGTAAGGGTATTCATCGCACCTGAGGCCCAGGGCCTGCAAGGTACCAAAAAAACGCTGCGGATTGCCGATCGCAGCAATCGAAGAAAAACGTTGCGACGCGTAACGCTCTACAAAGGTATTTACATCGATACTTTCAGAACCATCCAAACGAACAAACTGCTTCGGAGTAAGCTGCATGTGCGTTCGAAAAACGGAATCCGGCAATGACGTAAGCAATGTCATCTCCGTCTCCAATGCGCCATTACAGACAATGGCATCCACTTCGAATAACCGAGATACGGGCTCTCTCAATGGTCCCGTCGGCAACAGCTGACCATTGCCAATACCGCGTTTGCCATCAATGACGCATAGCTCAATATCTCGATGCATTTTATAGTGCTGAAGACCATCATCAGCGACCACCAAATCAACGCCAACATTCGCCAGATAGTCGACTGCCCTTTGACGATCTGGACTCAAAGCAATGTCGCACCCCAACAACTGTTTCAACATGAGAGGCTCGTCGCCAACTTCACTGGCTTTGCTCTCTAGCCTGACTATTCGAACCTCACTTTGGGGGATCGCGACCCCATAACCTCGACTAACAACGCCAACTCGGTACCCTCTGCCTTCAAAGTAACGCACCAGATAGCTGACTAAAGGGGATTTACCCGTACCACCGGCCGTAATATTGCCGACTACAATCACGGGGACGGAGCTAGTAGGGGGAGAAGGTTTGAAAAAAGAACGAATCAACAACACTAAGCCAAAAAGCAGAGATAGCGGCAAAAAGAGCCAAGGCCACAAGGCTTTTTGATACCATGCATTGCTCAGTTTTTCAGCAAAGCCTTGACTCATTTCATTTAGCTCGGTTGTTGGAGAGGCAGCTTAATTTGTCGTTGTTTAAAGCGTCGCTATACTTCGTCGCTCTGGGCCATCTTATAAAGCTTGGCGTACTCACCGTCTTTGGCGAGCAACTCTGCATGCGAACCCTGCTCTACGATGTAACCATTATCCATCACGACAATCACATCGGCCTCTTCTATAGTAGATAAACGGTGCGCAATAACGAGCGTAGTTCGGCCGACCATCAACTCATCCAGCTCTTTCTGAATCACTTTCTCAGATTCGTTATCAAGCGCAGACGTCGCCTCATCCAATATCAGTAGAGGAGCATCTTTCAACAAAGCCCGTGCAATCGCCAGCCGCTGACGCTGGCCACCGGAAAGCGAAACGCCGTTGTCGCCAATTTCTGTATTGAAGCCGGAATCTTTATCTGTAATAAAATCAAGCGCGTTTGCCTTGGTTGCGACCGCCTGCAACTCGCTTTCTGGCGCGCCTTTAAGATTGCCATAGGCAATGTTGTTTGCGATGGTGTCGTTAAACAGCGTGACATGCTGTGTCACCAAGCCTATCTGGTCACGCAGAGAGCGCAGAGTATAGTCAGCCAAGGGCACGCCATCCAACT
>NZ_LWFU01000811.1:0-278 GCF_001635135.1 Oleiphilus sp. HI0080 | reverse complement strand
TGAGCATTACGAGGCGGTATAAGCAGGTCTTCGTGAAACAGCGCCATAAATAGCTTGCTATGACCTTGAGCTTTGGAATAGATTTATTTCTTAATCATGCTCAATAGAGAATAACATTGAAACAAAACATCGGAAGTGAAGAATGGTGCGCCTTTTCAGACCTCGGGCTGCCAGCCGTAAAAGCGCGCGTTGATTCTGGCGCCAAAACCTCCTCGATTCACGCCTTTAATATTCATACATTTCGACGCGATAATGAGAAATGGGTGAGCTTCGAGATC
>NZ_LWFU01000810.1:0-1210 GCF_001635135.1 Oleiphilus sp. HI0080 | reverse complement strand
GACGGAAGAAGTCTATATGACATCGCTGAAGCTGCCTGCTCACTACGACAAGTTGTTCGCGGCATTGTGGATTTACGACGTTTCGATTCCACCCTCGATTTTGGAAATCTCTGAAGCTGAGTTAAAGTCAGGTGCGGCCTATCTGGCTCTTTAGACCTCTGAGTTCTATTTATAGATCTTCATCTAACCTTGCTGCAAACACCATGTAGATCAGAGTAGCGACAAGGTAATCAACATTTCAGACTCATAGGTGGGCACTTTAAAGCATGTGCCTTAATAAGTTTCCATGGACCTGCATTGCTCAGCATTAGTCTCAACGATTGATGCTGTCTTCATTCGAGAACTGATCAACCAAATCGCCTAATTTATTCGCGAGCTCAGCGATTTTAAGGCCGATATGGTCAATTTGCTTCGCTGCATGCGCTGACTCGTTGGTAATTTCGACCGTTCGATCCGTGTTGGTTTTGATGTGATTGACGAGTTCTGTATTTGAATTGCTGTTACTCGCGATCTCAGCATTTATGGAGGCAATATGCTCGCTCGAGCTAACCACTTGATCTAACGCAGTACCAGCAAGTCGTGATGAATGCGTGCTTTCAGATGTTGTACTTCGGCTTGCTCGCATCACGTCAACCGCGTTTGCCGTGCCACGTTTTAGCGCTTCAACTGTGTTGGTAATGGCTGCTGTCTCTTGTTGAATTTTGTGGGATAGGCTGCGCACCTCGTCCGCAACCACCGCAAAGCCGCGGCCATTTTCTCCAGCGCGCGCAGCCTCAATCGCCGCATTCAAAGCCAAGAGGTTAGTTTGTTCAGAGATAGAGTCAATGACGGCTAGTAGGTCTGCTACTTGCATGGTGTCATTCTCGACAGTCTGCAGTGCTTCAGCGGCCTTGGTAACCTCTTGTTCAACCATTTGTATTGTTTCTATTGAGTTGCCTGTTGCGGTTTTCCCATCAATCGATTGTTGTTTTGCTTCGTTTGCTGCGCTCAAAGCTTGATCCGCTCGTGAAGCATTGTCAGTGATACTTTCGGATATTTGGTTTATTGAGGACTGAATGTTCGTCATTTGTTCGTTTTGGTTTTCGGCTTGCTGGGTGCCGGCCTGTGCGAGCTGAGTCAACTTGGTGCTTTGCTCGACAAGTGCAATAGATGTTTGTTGTGTTTGTTCAACAAGATTGGCGAGCTTTGATACAAACAAGTTAAAGCTTGC
>NZ_LWFU01000809.1:0-909 GCF_001635135.1 Oleiphilus sp. HI0080 | reverse complement strand
ACGCCTTGCTCAACTTTTTTTAGTTTTCCAGTTATAAGCAAATCGATGCCTTGCTCGTAAAGGCCGGTATCATTTGCGTGAGTTGACAGGGACATTATTGTAAGTATTAGGGCAATAAACGATCGCCCTAAGCAATTTCTTAGGCTCGCCATGGTGGTTCCTTGGAGATGAAATTGGATTGTTTTTGTTTTAGTTGGTTTGAATAAAGAAGGGAGCCAAAGACTCCCTTTTTCGCACTTCTATGGTAATTAGAAGTTTTGACCAGAACACTTACCAGTCTTAACGTTGTAGTTACCACAAGACAAAGGCGCTCTCCAATCAGAGATAACGTCTTTTGAACCTGGTAGGAAGTCAGACCATGCATCGCCCTGAACCAGACCATTTGTAGACGACACAACCTGGAATTGACCGTCTTCTTGAATCTCGCCGATCAAAACTGGCTTAGTAATATGGTGGTTTGGCATCATCGTCGATAAGCCGCCAGAAAGGTTAGGGACAGAAACGCCGATGATCGCATCTTGCACAGCAGATGGGTCAGTAGTACCGGCTTTCTCTACCGCCTCAACCCACATGTTGAAACCAATATAAGTTGCTTCCATTGGGTCGTTTGTAACGCGATCTTCGTTACCGATGTATGAATGCCATGCCTCGATGAACTCGTCATTCGCATCGGACTCAACACTCATAAAGTAGTTCCAAGCAGCCAAGTGGCCAACTAGAGGCGCAGTGTCAAGACCAGCAAGCTCTTCCTCACCAACCGAGAACGCTACTACAGGAATGTCTTCCGCAGAAATCCCTTGGTTGCCAAGCTCTTTGTAGAATGGAACGTTCGCATCGCCATTGATGGTTGATACAACTGCAGTNTTCTTACCCTCTGCACCGAACTTTTTGATGTCCGCTACAATGCTC
>NZ_LWFU01000808.1:0-1173 GCF_001635135.1 Oleiphilus sp. HI0080 | reverse complement strand
CGCGACATCGCTGAGAATGAGCGATCTCGGCTATAGCAATAACGCGCAAAGCTCGTTGAATATATGTTTCAACACGCTTGAAAACTTTACCAATACGCTAACGAACGCAATTCATACATCTTATCCGCGATACGAGGAAATTGGATTACACGACAGCGAGGGCTACACGCAGCTGAACACAAACGTGCTTCAAATCGAGAACGAGTACTACAGCTCTATTCGACCAAAGCGAACCACCCTGTCCGGAGAGAAACCGACTGCAGCATTAAATGAACGTGGCGTGGAATATGTCGAAGTACGCTGCCTTGATCTCAATCCTTATTTACCTCTTGGTATTGATGAGACGCAAATCGCTTTCGTTGACGCCTTCCTGCTCTTCTGCCTGCTGGAAGACTCGCCGGTTCTTAGTGCCGAAGCATGCGAAGAGCTTGAGGGTAATTTCTCGTCCGTCACCACCGATGGAAGAAGACCAAACCTGACGCTCAAACGTCTTGATGAAGAGATTTCACTCACCTCTTGGGCAACGGAGATTCTTTCCCGGATCAACGACTACGCCGCTTTGCTAGATAACACCGAGAATACGACGCTCCACCAAGAGAGCATTGCACTTCAGCAAGCAAAAGTAGATGACGCTAGTCTATGCCCCTCTGCGCGGATTCTGGAAGATATGCGAACAGAACAACAAAGCTGGCTTGAGTTAGCGGGGTCTCTGTCCAATCAACACAAACATACGCTAACGGCAGCAACTGACATGGCCGCTATTCAACATGAATTTGAGAGGCTTGCCGCTCAAAGCCATGATAACGCTGAGCAAATCAAACAAGGAGATACGGTTTCTTTTGACAAGTTTCTTTCGGACTACGTCAGCTAGACCAGACTCATCCAACGCCGGTCGGCGCCAAGGTTACTGATCTTGCGCTATATGCGCTAGATCGTTTCAGCTGAAACGCCTATTCTCTATGACTCTTTGCGCCTACATTCTTTGAGACGCCCCCCTTATTTAAACATCCGCCTTATCGTATTAATTACCGTGCAACACGCTTCACAAAACGCATACGCGGTGATACGCAGCTCGCAAATATTAAGTACCGAAATTCGCTTCCGTCACGTTTCTAACAAAACTGTCACTATGCCCAATTTGCAGATACTGAAACCTATGCTAATTTTGTAAGT
>NZ_LWFU01000807.1:0-5973 GCF_001635135.1 Oleiphilus sp. HI0080 | reverse complement strand
GATCATTGAATGCCGCTTTGAATTCTGCGAAAGATCCAAATGCTGCGTTAATCGCGTCTGCCACTACGCCCGTAGGTTCGCCGCCACCGTTCGGGCTTAGGCAGTTCCAGTAAAATGTGTGGTTCCAAATCTGCGCAGAGTTGTTGAAAACAGGGCCAGAAGAAGTCTTGATGATCTCTTCAAGAGACTTACCTTCAAACTCTGTACCTGGGATCATGCCATTAAGCTTGTCGACATACGTTTTGTGATGTTTGCCGTGGTGAAATTCAAGCGTCTCTTGTGAAATGTGAGGCGCAAGCGCGTCGATTGCATATGGAAGTTCTGGTAGTTCGATAGCCATTAGGCGTCTCCAATGTTGTGTTGGTTATTCTGGGTGTTCAATTTTTGAGACTTGGGATGTTATCACCAAGTCTTTTGCGCNTCTATGTTGTAAATGTTGCGGTTGCGACAGTTCAGATACGCAGATGGTCGCGCTTTGTATTACATTGAGGCGTTTATACGCTTTTCAACTGTCTAAATTCAGGATAAGGCTCAAGGTGCTGGACGATATTCTGTACGCGCCAGCGGAGCTCTTCATAGCTTGGTGCGCTCACGTTTATGTGCCCCAGCTTTCTTCCCGGCCGCTCTTCTTTTCCATAGAGGTGAACTTGTGCATAGGGAAGGCGCAGTACGCTTTCAATGTCGCCCTTGTGCCCAATAAGGTTAATCATACAGCATGGCTGGTTGGCTTCGGTGTCTCCCAGCGGGAGGTCTGCAATTGCGCGCACATGATTTTCGAACTGGCTGCTCATGGCCCCAAGCATGCTCCAATGGCCGGAGTTATGGACACGAGGTGCCATTTCATTTGCAATCAGGCCTGATTCGGTTTCAAAAAGCTCAAGGGTTAGCACGCCCACGTGACCAAGCTCTTCCAATAGCTCTTTGATATAAAGGCTTGCTTCAGCAGTGATGTGTTCTGCAACCTTTGGCGCAGGCGCTGTCGAATAGCGCAAGATGCCATCGTTATGCTGGTTTTCAGCCAATGGGTAAACTTTTAGTTCGCCAGAGGCGCTTCGTATGGCAATGATCGATAGCTCGCGAGAGAAGTGAATAAATTCCTCTGCTATTAAAGTGCGGCCCCCTATCTCGGCCCAAGCTTTAGCTACATCTTCGGTCTCTCGAAGTACAAATTGACCTTTTCCGTCGTAGCCCTCGGTTGTCGTTTTGCATACTAGAGGAAAGCCAAGCTGTTCAGTCGCTGCTTTTAGTTCGCGCTCTGAGTCAACGATGTGGTATTTCGTTGTCGGGATTCGCAACTGGTCAAACAGTTTTTTTTCTTTCGTCCTGTCTTGGCATATCTCGATCGACTTTGATGGGGGGTAAAGAGTATGTTGTTGCTCAATGTGCTGCGTTAATTCAAGTGGAAGATGCTCGAATTCGTAAGTAATGACATCGCAGTCAGCCATGAACTTAATGAGTGCTTCGCTTTTTGTTGGCGAATCAGTTTCAATGTAGGTCGGCTCAAGTCCAACGCTAGGGCTGCCACTTGTATCAAAAAACTGGAACTTCATCTCGAGCGGTAGTCCTGCGAGCGCGAGCATTCGCCCAAGTTGTCCTGCGCCAAGTACGCCGATGGTTTTCATTTTTTAGCCTCTCGGGTCTGCTTGAGAAAGAACGGCTTCGGTTTGTTTTTGGCGAAACGCTTTCAGCTTGCTTCGAACGTTCTCGTCTTGTAATGCAATGATTTGCCCTGCTAAAAGTCCGGCATTTTTTGCTCCAGCGGTACCTATCGCAAGAGTGCCTACTGCAATACCTCCAGGCATTTGAGCAATGGAAAGAAGTGAGTCTAGACCATTGAGTGCCTTGGATTGAACCGGAACACCAAGTACAGGAAGCGACGTTTTAGAAGCAACCATCCCCGGTAAATGCGCTGCGCCCCCAGCGCCAGCAACAATAACCTGAATACCTTTTTCTTCAGCTGTTTCGGCGTATTCAAAAAGAAGATCAGGTGTCCTATGCGCAGAGACAACGCGCGTCTCATAGCCGACACCTAATTCGTCGAGCATAGTTGCTGCATGTTCCATCGTGGGCCAGTCGGAAGTCGAGCCCATGATAATACCAACGGTTACTTGCATCATTTTACTCCTTGATGTGCGGCCGAATGCGGTCTGAGTCAGGAAAGTGGCATATCTTATTCACCCAGTGAATACCATGCAAATGCTATTTAGAAATCTCTGCGTGCAAGTTAGAATCGGGGCTACTGAAATAAATAAAAATATTGAGGAAAAATATGGATGGTCTTCGCCCGGAACGGGACGAGCTTGATCGTTTTCAATCGAGATCAGCACCTTCTAAATCAAAGAAAGCAAAACCGAAAGCTGAGACTGTTTCCAAGTCAGAGGCGGGTGGCCCAAAGAATGCTGCTCCTCTTTTTGTTGGCAGCTTTGCGCTGACATTAGTGCTTTTCGGGTTTCTTGGCTGGGCCTATATGACGCAGAGTCAAGCGTTGTCCAGGGTGGAGCAGGATTTGGCGGAAGCGATGGATTTTGTAAATCAAAGCAAGCTTTCGATGGCGCGTCTTGAGGGCGAACTCAACGAGGCGGGCGCTGAGCTGGAAGAGTCAGGGAGCGCCGCGGCTGAGAAATTGAAATTCTTGGATTCTGAAATGCGGAAGTTGTGGGGCGTTGCAGGCGATAAGAACCGAAAAGCGATATCTCAGAACAAGGATGCGCTTGCAGGGTTGGGGAGTCGGTTTTCTCAGTTGAAGGAGAAAGATTTGACGCCGATGCAGTCGCAACTAGCAGTGCAGACCAAGGAGATAGCAAAACTGCAATCGCAAGTTGCAGAATCGATAGCGCTGGCTCAGCAAATGCCAGCACTAAAGAAGCAAGTTGCGAATGGACAAAGTGAGCTGGCGCTTACGCGTGAAGCGATAGAGGAGAGTGTTGACGATCTAGCGACGCGCATCTCAGAGCTCAGTGATAGGCTTGGTCGTATAGCGAAGTCTGATGCAGGCAAGCAAGCGGTCGAAAATGCTAAGGCGATTGCGTCTATTGATGCGAGTCGCAGACAGATAAATGAACGTATTGTTGGTCTTGATCGGCGTTTAAACGAGCTTAAGCTTGAGGTTTCTGCTGGCAGCGCTCCATAGAGCGCCTGAAAACGGATATTACTTCGCAAAATCGCGCGAGGCGAATTGCTATACTTCAAGGATGAACTTTATTTTACTTCAATTGCGTTTTTTGGTCTGCATAGCGGTGGTCGCCGCTGGGTGGTCTGTTTCTTTTCAGTCTGTTGCTGATACGACCGCGCCATATTCAAAACCGTTCCACAAGCAGGGGCGAGGTTGGTATCCATCGATTTATTGGTCTACCGGGCGCAACTTCGGTTCCTACTATTTGCCCAATGAGACGGGACGTCCCTTTGAGGAGCTTAAGGACACAGAATGGAATCCTGAAGAAAACGGTTTGATCTACTTTTATCGGCCTTATTCTCAGTGGGCTGATGAGGAAGTTGAGGCACCAAGTTACTACCTAAATGACGAGTTGGTTTTTAACTTGCGATCGGGAAGCTGGACCGTGGTTGAATTACCGGCGGGCAGTTATGACTTTGCGGTACGTAAAAGCTTCTTACCAATGCTGGGTTTTGAATCTTTTGATGACAAGCTCATGATGGCGTTTGACATGAACTTGCAGGCGGATATTGGGCTGGAAATTGACCCCGGAAAGATTTTCTACATTCGTCACTCTGAAGAGTCTCTACCGAAACAGTTGCACCCCGATTTAGCTCCGGACGATGAAATGGCGTCCGCCGATGTGCAGTTGGTTTCAAGAGATTTAGCGATGGAGGAAATGCCACACACTCGTTTTCTTGACCACACGTTTTGGACATCTAACGATTCGGATCAAGCTGAGGAGTTGCTCAACGGTGAGATGCAAGATTATGGCTGGTTTTCTGTCATTTGGCCTTGGTCGAACAATTTCCTTTGGGGGTTTCCGATCTGGTATTTGCCTAGTGACATGTATCGAGAGCTTAAGGGTGAGGATAATTTGACCCTCGAGCAAGAGCTGTATTTTTATCACGAAGATGTAGATGCTTATCTGGCCGAGATTGAACGAATTCGAGAGCCTCAGATGAATTGGTTGGCGCCTTGGAGAGAGCCTCGTAGAGAGCTTTCACTAAATGATGAGCTGACCCTAGAGCGTTTAGAGGCGGCTGCGCGGGCAGGGAATATTAAGCCGGCGCCCTATGATCCTGATTTTGCTGAAGGGGACGATTTTGATGAGTTTTTCTGGTTTAACCCTTTTGGGAAAGAGCTGCCTGTTGTTCAGTCGTTGCCTAAACCTGAGCGTGTTGCTCTTACTGAAAGGGAAGAGGAGCGTGAGAGGATTTTGCAACAGCTAAATTGATTGGCCACAACATCAAAGTACCTGTTTTTTCAAGAATTTCGTCTCAGTTAACAAAGCATTTCAAATTCCTAAAAAAACCCGAAATAGTGATTGACAGTAAGGGCCAAATCGTTAAAATGCGCATCTCGATTTGAGCAGGGTGGTTAGCTCAGCTGGGAGAGCATCGCCCTTACAAGGCGAGGGTCACAGGTTCGATCCCTGTACCACCCACCAAACCGCTCAAGTCGAAAACAGCTTTAAGATGCGGACCGGTAGTTCAGTTGGTTAGAATACCGGCCTGTCACGCCGGGGGTCGCGGGTTCGAGTCCCGTCCGGTCCGCCACTTAAGTTGTCACCCAGATGGGTGGTTAGCTCAGCTGGGAGAGCATCGCCCTTACAAGGCGAGGGTCACAGGTTCGATCCCTGTACCACCCACCAAATCCTTTACTAGTTTGGCTCAGCTCAAATGGTTTAGGTAGAGTTTTTAAAGATGCGGACCGGTAGTTCAGTTGGTTAGAATACCGGCCTGTCACGCCGGGGGTCGCGGGTTCGAGTCCCGTCCGGTCCGCCACTTTAAACTTCTTTCTCTGGCTTTTATTTTTCTTTCTTTAGTCGCAGTACTTACATATTTCTCGAATGCGATTTCCTCCAATTCGATCGTCCTCTATTACTATTTAGTCTGATCGTGCTTTGGTCCGTCTCTGTAGCTGCCAGGGCTCATTCCGCTCCAGCGTTTAAAGGCTCTATGAAAGGCGGATGGAGAAGAAAAACCTAGAAGAAAAGCAATCTCCGTAAAGTTATGCTTTGTGTCTCGAACATATGTTTGAGCGAGCGCATTTCGAGTGTCATCAAGTAATGTCTGAAACTTAAATCCTTCGTTGGCCAATCGTCGGCGCAGTGTCCAGCCTGCGATGCCAAGTTTTCTAGCAATGGATTCGATGTTGGGCGGTGTGCCCGTGAGATTTGCGGATATTAGATCAACGACTTGGTCCGCAGTGGTCGTTCCAGAGTTCCATTTACGTCTTTCTTGTTCGCAGATTTCCGTCATTTTAGAGAATGTGGTCGCGCAGCTGTCTGTGAGTCTTTCGTGGTGATGACCCCGTTTCAGAACTAAAGCATTTCGTTTTTGACTGAATAGTATTGGGCAGCCAAAGTGTGTTTCAAATGAATCAGCATGACTCGGCTTGGGGTATTCGATCTCGATGTGGTGGCAATGGACTTTGTCTTCGGTGTGTTGTTTACAAAAGCGCCACCAAGTGCTCAGCATGGCATCGACGACAAAAAGATTATATCTATTGTATGGGCTGATTGAGTAAAAGTGGCACACAGCTCTTCCGTCTTCTATGTAGAATCTAGATTTTCCGCGGGAATTTTGACTGCTCAGTGTTTCCATGTTGATGAGTAATCGAAGAGCCGACTCAAGATCTGGTGCGCATTGCGCTGCAAGTGCGGCCAGGCCTGTAGTGCCATTGTGCGTTTTCGAACCGAATACCAAGCCCAGATCTGGTCTCCCAGTCATGAGAATCGCCTGATGACCCAAGCGCATATACTTAGGAATGCTTATCCTTGTATCGGGAGTAGTTAGAAACTCATCGTTAAAGGAGAA
>NZ_LWFU01000806.1:0-862 GCF_001635135.1 Oleiphilus sp. HI0080 | reverse complement strand
CTAGAAGAATTACTTAAAGAGTCGATGAAACTCGGTCGAGAGGATAGACACGACTCAAGCCATACGTCCTGGGCTCCACCCCCAAAGAATTACCTAGACGATTTTAAGGACACACACTGAGATAGATTAAAGGCTCTTTTTTGAGGGTGATCGATAAGGTGCCTATGTTAAATGTTGAATGTTGACTGCAACCAAGAACGAGCCGATTGAACGTCAGGTTATTCGTTATTGAATGACTCGGTCTTTTGCCCCTTGTGAACCCAGTCGGTTTACTTCTTCTTTGACTCCGTATTGCATATAGGCCTCTTCGAGCAGGCCTGACGTAATGGCATCATCTAAAGCAACATTAAATTGGTCACGCAGCTCTGAGGCACCGGCCCTCTTGCGAGTAAAGCCGACGTGGAAGGTCTTGTTAGCCCCCACTTCTTTTGGAATATAGTCAATGCTTTGAAACATCGGAGCATACTGATCAAGATAAAACTGGCATACCAGCCTGTTGCATATAAATAGGTCAATGCGCTCGCTTTTTAGTTTTTTTAAGTTGTCGAGTGTTGGATTTTGTGAAAACAGCGGGGTTATGGTTAAAAGTCTTTCACGCTCAGCAGTAATGAATGTCGATGGGTAGTGGTATCCTGCATTTGACCCGATATGGTAAGGGTGAAGATCGAAGAGCGTCTCCCAAGATATATCTGATGATTTTCTTTTGAAAAACACCGTATCAATCACTGAAATAGGATTCGAAAAATACGCAGCGTTACTTCTCGCTTCATTATACGTATAAGGGTATATGCCATCGACATGTCCGCTTTCTACCATTAAAAGCGCCCTTTTTGCCGGGACCGACGAAATCTTGAGCTGATGG
>NZ_LWFU01000805.1:0-423 GCF_001635135.1 Oleiphilus sp. HI0080 | reverse complement strand
ATGAAGATGCGTTGAGTGAGATGCGCAAGATCAGCGAAAAAGGCAGGATACCGTTGTTGGTTGGCGGCACGATGATGTACTTTCGCGTGCTACGTGACGGAATTGCAGCGATGCCGTCAGCGGATGAAGGTGTTCGAAAAGAGATTAATCGGCTTGCTGAGGAAAAGGGGTGGGCGCACATACACAGCTTGCTAAAAGATATTGATCCGGAGTCGGCAGAGCGAATTAAGCCTTCAGATACTCAGCGATTGCAACGCGTGTTCGAAGTTTACCGTGTAAGTGGTAGGACTTTGACAGATTATTGGCGGATGCAACGGTCTCATAACTCAGGTGAGGCGAATGCGCTTGGCGCAGGTCTGCAGGAGATAAAAAATAATTCTGTCAGAACTGGAAATAAGGGTGAAGCGGATTACACTATCATTG
>NZ_LWFU01000804.1:0-839 GCF_001635135.1 Oleiphilus sp. HI0080 | reverse complement strand
AAGGTGTTGCCGAGCGTTTGGTCCGCGAGATCGATCTGTATCGTGCCAATCATGGGATGTCATTGTCTTTGGAAACGGCCGTTTCGGTGTTGGACTCTTATATGACCTTCACCTGTGGTTGCGATATCGAGTACGCGCCTTTATTTTCAGACATTAATCGACTCACTCGCGAGATCGAACTAGATAAACAACGAGCTGGCTGCGATACCATCGTAAAAAGCGAATGGCTCAATTCGGCACAACAGGACCTCAGTGGCTTTTTTCGATCGCGACGCAGTGTCCGAGACTTCGCTAATCAACAGGTCGATCCTCAAAGCTTGCTCAAAGCGGTTGAAATGGCCATGTACACACCCACCGTATGCAATCGTCAGGCGATCAAGGCACATGCATTCACACGACCCGAATCCGTCGCTAAGGTACTCCAATGTCAGTCAGGCAACGGTGGCTTTGGTGACAAAGTGCCAGCAGCGATTGTCATCACCGTAGACCGACAAAGCTTTTTCACCTCTGGGGAGAGAAATCAGTGTTGGATTGATGGAGGCCTGTTCTCCATGTCACTAATTTATGCACTGCATTCGCTTGGTCTTGGAACCTGTTGTTTAAACTGGTCCGTCACCAAAGATCAAGACCAATCATTGCGTAGCATTATTGAGGTGGAAGAAAGTGACGCAGTGATCATGATGATCGCGGTCGGTCATTTGAAAGACACCTTCAAGGTTGCAAAATCGGCTAGAAAGCCAGTCGAAGAATTTATCTCCTTTGAGAATATCAAGAAACCGTGATTTTCTTTTTGCGCTGCAATTTGCGATTCGCACATTCAGCGCAGTATCCAGCCCAGG
>NZ_LWFU01000803.1:0-303 GCF_001635135.1 Oleiphilus sp. HI0080 | reverse complement strand
CCCCAAAACCATCATTAAGTGTGCAAGCCCCTTCACAGAGCCGATCTTGAGGACAAACACGCCCACAAACCTCTGGTAAAGAGTTTGTCTGATGACTTAGCTCAGCCGCCTCGATGATATTTCCTTCCGACACAAGTTTGAGCCAATTCGGTATGAAGTTGTGCACCGGGCACTTCCATTCACAGTACGGGTTTCCGCACTCGAGGCAACGATGAGACTGCTCTGCAGCCTCCTCAGTTTTAAATGTTTCGTAGATCTCGCCAAAGCCCTCGGTTCTATCCGCCATTGGGACTTTCTTCGGAT
>NZ_LWFU01000802.1:0-23380 GCF_001635135.1 Oleiphilus sp. HI0080 | reverse complement strand
GCTAGCTCTGCTTAGTTAGATTTAGTTAGTTAGCTTTGCTTAGTTAGCTTTGGTTAGTTAGCTTCGGATTAAAATTCAACTGTAACTTTCTAGCAGCCACGGCTTTTTAATCATACTATTGCGTCATCTAATCGTCCCAATTCAACAAGAGCCTTTCGAATGAAACTGAATGTTAAAGCCAGCCTACTGAAACCCACCATCGCCATAGCGCTTGCCCTTTGCAGTCTGTCGGTAGCGGCGGTTGAGCGAGATGGTGTCAAACTGAGTGTTGGCGCGTTCTTTTCTGATATCGATAGCAGCATTGGTTCTGCCCTGATCGGCGGCAACACCGACCTGCAAGGACAGGCAAGCTTTGAAGCCGATTTACGTCTTCAGGACAGCAGCACCCAGCCCGTTTTTGATCTTGAGTGGAATTTCAAAAAAGCCCACATGCTATCGCTGAATTATTTTTCACTGGACCGCGATGGTTCTGTGATCAATTCAAAAGAATTTTCGATGGGTGAAAATGTGTTCAAAACAGGAACACAACTAGATACCCAGTTAGACTTAGACCTCTGGCAACTACGCTATGGGTATGCGCTTCATCAAACAGACGTTTCGGAATGGACGGTCACGGGCGGTTTGCACTTAATCTCATTTGATATCGGATTTCGAGGCACTGTTGCGAGCGATATTGGCGGAGGTTTGACACAAGATATTCAAGCAAGCACAGGATTTAATAACACCATTCCGCTACCGAACATCGGAACCTATTACACGCACAAGTTAGCGGAACAGTTAAACGCGCGTATAGACGCCCAGTATTTCGATATTAACATCGACACACTAGACGCACGAATGATCGCGTTTGATGCGGGCATTGAGTACTTTCATACGCCCCAACTATCAATATACACAGGCCTAAGTTATTACGATGTAAAGGCACTTTATACTCAGGATATTTCTGCAAATAGAGACATCGATTGGGATGTGAAGCTGCAATATTGGGGCCCTCAAATTTCTATGGGTTACACGTTTTAAAGAACGACGCGGCCAAGTCCAATAGAAATCCCAAATACCTTAGAGTAGAAGAAGCAACGCGCGCCATACGAGCGCGCGTTACTATCAGGAAAGCGGCGAAAAAACGCTCACCGCAAAGACCGCGTTATGAAACATGTCACGACACATTTCACTACGCAGGTCGCTTCACATTTCACTTCACACTACATTTTCTCAACAGCAATCGCCATTGCCGTAGTGTGCTTAATAACTACTTCTCGACCAACATGCGACTCAAGCAGTTCTACGTCTGGACGCACAGCCTGAACAACAGTCGTTCCATCAGAGAACGTAAGGGTTGCGGTATGGCTTTCTAAATCCACAGCGCTTACCGTTGCGACAACTTCAACTACCTCAACGGCCATTGCGCCAGGCACTTCGCCTTCAGCCGCTACAGCCTCGGCAACAGCCACACTGTCTTCAGAATGCTCATCAACGTCGTTAACATAAACAACCTGCTCTTCGACATATTCAATGACGACCTTGTCGCCCTTGCTAACCTGATCAAAGTTTACAACCTCAGGCCCAACCGTAATAGTTCTGCGATTACCCTTGTCGTCTTCTAAGCTAACGGATCTTTTTTCGTAATCAATTTCAGCAACCATCGCTTCCATTTTGGCAACGCGAGTAGCTACACCGCCAGGCACACCATCCAAGGTAACAACCGTTTCATTGACCTTGCTATCCAATGGCGCCGTCGTGTCTTCCTTCGCTTGACCGCACCCTGCGATCAACGTCAAAGCCAATGCACTAGCACCAAGTGATGGAAGTGATGGAAGTGATTTAAGACTCTTTCTCATTGTTTTTCTCCAACTGATTATTTTCAACGTTGTTTTAAGGTCACGCACTAATAACGATGCGTCACCGAAAACAGGTACATCTCTCCATCAATATCAAACTTACCTACCGATTTGGAGAGATCTAAGTCTGCGTCAATATGGCGCACATTGAGGCCGATCCAAGTATCTTTCGTCACACCCAGATCAACGCCGACGCGCGCATACCAACCAATACCAAAATCATTATCGCTATTGCTTCCCTCTTCCGGGTCAACAGGGATGTCATCTTCGCTCTGTTCCAAGTCTTCGCTTTCTGCTCGAGCATAAACAAAAAGTGGTCCGGCACCGGCATAAAACCTCAAACGATCAGCAGGCTTAAACGAACCGTAGGCTCCCAGAAACGTCTCAAACAAGAAAAAGGAATTGTCGACACGTACTCTTAGCTTGCCACCATCAGGCCCACTTGTTGCCAAATAGCTAACCTCATCGTTTTTCCAAGAGACAAAACCACCCGCCTCCATTCCATAGCCAAATAGATCATTCTTGGTCGGCATTTGAACCGCACCGCCTAAGTACGGAATACTGTCGACCGTCCCCTCAAGCTCGCGGCCGTCACGATCGATCACAACGTTACCCTCACCAAACTGTAGCTCACCCACCAGTAGTTGAATATAACCTGGCAAGGGAGGGGCTGCATGAGCCAAGCCACTAAATAGTAAAATAATAAGCGTGAGATAACGCTGTAGGTTCATAAACTGGCCCAGCCTGTAAAAACGAAACATTCTAAAAGAAAGCTTGCGCGAACAACTTAAAACACCCATGAGCAAAGTATTCTTGATCTTGCTCAAGCCTAGCGCAGCTTTCACCCTAGAGCATTCTAATCTTCCTTATACTAAATGGTATTAATTATTGGTTAGCGGAGAACACAATGACTGAAGCAACAAATACGCTGTCTAAAGGTAATAACGAACAACAAGCGAATGATGGCGCAAGCATGATTCACCCCGACCATCAGGGTAACGAGCTACTGCACGATTTAGCAAAGCTACGAAAAAACCCTGAAGCCATTCAGGACCTGTTTCAATCAGGGACCTTCCCTTACAAGACCAAGATGAGCAAACGCGATTACGAACGTAAGAAAAAAGCGCTTCAAGTCGAGCTACTCAAAGTACAAAAATGGGTCAAAGATACCGGCCAGAAAATTGTCATTCTCTTTGAGGGACGAGATGCCGCCGGTAAGGGAGGAACGATAAAACGCTTCATGGAGCATCTAAACCCACGTGGCGCGCATGTTGTAGCGCTTGAAAAACCCACAGAACACGAGCTTGGTCAGTGGTATTTTCAACGCTACATTAAACATTTGCCAAGCGCTGGAGAAATGGTCCTATTTGATCGCTCTTGGTATAACCGAGCGGGCGTTGAACGTGTTATGGAGTTCTGCACGCCAGAATCTTATTTGGAGTTTATGCGTCAAACCCCAGAAGTAGAGCGTATGCTCGTGCGCAGCGGAATAAAGCTATATAAATACTGGTTTTCAGTCACCCAAGACGAACAACACCACCGCTTTAGCCAACGCGAAAACGACCCGTTGAAACAATGGAAACTGTCACCAATTGACCGTGCATCCTTGGCTAAATGGGATGAATACACCGAAGCGAAAGAAGCGATGTTCTTCTACACAGATACCGCCGATGCACCTTGGACCATTGTCAAATCAACAGATAAAAAGCGGGCTCGCTTAAACTGCATGCTGCACTTTTTATCCACCTTAGACTACCCGGATAAAGACCAGTCGCTTGTTCATGGTCCCGACCCACTAATCGTAGGCAAGAGCTCTCATGCAATTGGAAACTCAAATCATATTTTGGGCCAATCGATTTCCGAATGGTAAGCATCCAAGTAAGCGAACTGTCAGCCGTGGACTGTTCGATGACTGAAATTTAGCTAAAGAACCTTTAGCGATCACTTGCAGCAAACTGGACACGGTTTCTACCTTGCTGCTTCGCTTCGTATAGGGCCTTATCAGCACATTGAAATAGCGCATCAAAGTGACTGTCAGTGGCCGTGAGCACCACACCAATGCTCACTGTCACTTTTAAGCCATCAACACCAAACTCCGACTCTTCGACCTTGCTTCTAATCTTTTCCGCCACAATGTGCGCGTCATCATCTTGCTCTATCCGAGCCAGGAGCAGAAACTCCTCTCCCCCCCATCGAGCGAACACATCACCGCTGCGTAATAAGCCCGACACCTTTTTTGCAAGCATCATCAGAACTTCATCGCCAACCTTATGGCCATGCCGGTCGTTCACTCTTTTAAAACTATCCAAATCAATCAGCATCAGAGCATATTTCGCTTTAGAGCCCTGAACCCGCTTCATCGCCTCATTCACCAACGGCATTGCTGCACGACGGTTATAGATTCCCGTCAGTGCGTCATGCATTGCGAGTTGATTTAAATGCTCATTACTTCGGCTTAACGATTTTTGGGCCTGTTCCAGCTGCAAATTTAGATAAGATAACTTCGCATTGCGCTTTGCGAAATACACAGCAAGAAAAATAACCACAATAAGCAGCAGCGCGATACCACCGAGTGTGGTCACAGTCGCGTAGAGATTCTTTTCTACAAAACCCTCCGGGCGATTAATGATTCTTGCACTATTCGGTATGCTGGAAAATGCGATCCCATGTTGCTTTAGAGCATTCCAATCAAACATTTCCGAGGTCGCGCGATAATGCCTTCTGAACCGGCCATTGAGTGCATAACCAGAAGAGGCTTCAAGCACATTCTTGGCTAGCGCATCGCCATCA
Source organism: Oleiphilus sp. HI0080 (assembly GCF_001635135.1). Classification (NCBI taxonomy): domain Bacteria; kingdom Pseudomonadati; phylum Pseudomonadota; class Gammaproteobacteria; order Oceanospirillales; family Oleiphilaceae; genus Oleiphilus; species Oleiphilus sp. HI0080. Next base: position 18,752 of record NZ_LWFU01000802.1, on the reverse strand, counting down.
ATCACATAGCCACCAACCGCACCGTTGCCAACCAAGGTGCTGTAATACACATATATTGGCGCTTTCGACACCGCTGCGATGTGGCCTAGAAAGTCTCTGGGACTAAACTTTTGGCCCGTGTTATCCTCAAACACAAGGGTGTAAAAGATCACTCCCGAAGCCGGAAACGCTTTAAGTTCCTCGAGCAGGCTCTCCAAACTAAAATCAGACGCAACGCTGGTATTCACCTTTTCTATAGAACCAAGCGTTTGTTCCATCGCTTCGGCAGACAGCTTCGCCTCAGGATTATTACCTCTTACGATAAGTACCTTATTCGCATCTGGATTTTGCTCTAGTGCGTAATCTACTCCACTCTGCACGACATACGGAATGTCAGGCACAATGGCTAAATGTGTATCGTCTTCTTCATACGAATGACTGGCGAAATAAATCGTCGCCGCTTCAGGCGCAAATTCATGTTGATAACGATCGACAAAATCTGCGGCCTCGTCCGATTCGCCAACCACAATATCAATATCCATTTTCGAATAACGTGCACGCAGAAACTCAGCAAATTCGGAGTCTAGCGTCTTAGATCCAGAGCGGTAAGCATCCAGATACTCTCTAAACACGTCAAACTCTGCACCACGCGACTCAAGAAAATCATCGAGCCCTCGGGTAAAGGCTTTGTTCCAGGGAATGTGTTCGTTGTAGGAATGAATAATGAGAATGTTAAGCGGAGAAGCGCGATGCTCTGCACTTAGAGAAAAGACAATCAATAACGCAAGAAATACAGCCAGAAAAATTCGTAACCGGCTAGAAAGCAATCCTAACGGAATAATAAAACGCATGAAAGATTCCCCTGCATGTATAGAAAATAACGCGCGACAAATACACTCGTACACGCAAATCTTTCTACCCACACAATTTGTAAGGCTTTTACATCATACTATCTTATGGCTCATTTTCCAGCATCAAAAGCGCAGATTAGAACGTGCGAAAACATGCAGAGATGAGGTTTTTCAGCTCCAGAGGCAAACCCTCGAACAGCCAATCCCTAGAAAGCTAGTCCCTCGGAAACCAGGGAAAAAACATATTTGTTTTACGTTGATACTCTTTGTAGCCCTCACGCTTCTGAACGGAGTAATACTCGGCAGGCTTGGCACCCGTTAGGTACACCAAGGTCACGTAAAGCATGACTGAGGCGAATAAAGCACCAATGCCGAGCACACTCCATACAAAAACAAATTCGACATCGGCGAGCGACAACCAGGATGGTACCGTCGCCACAACAAGCCCAGTCCAAACCAGCCACTCCGAAAAATAATTGGGGTGACGGCTATATTTCCACAAACCGATGTTGCAAACACCCTTTGGGTTCTTGGAGATAAACCACATTTTCTGCCCATCGGCGATCGATTCGGTTAGATACGCCAAGGCCCACAAGGTTAAACCGGCTACTTCCCAAATGCTGATACCCTGCAGAGAACTCGTGGCTATCAAAAAACCGGGTAATGCCAGTACCGTCATATTGGCAAACCCTTGCGCCACTGCCTCACCCAACATATGCGCATCCACGTGTTTTGAACCTTCGGCTTCAAGCATAGTGCGCCGGTATTTATAACGTGGAAATTCATACTTGAAAATAACACCCGTCGCCTTCGCCATAGTAATCGCGCCAATGCCCATTCTTAATCCAATGAACAAATACACAGCCCCAACAATGGTGTTGCGAATAGGCTCGGCTTCGCCCATTAAAAGAATGTGCGCGCCGATAATAGCCACACCAAAAGGCCAGGCGATATCCACATAAGACATTCTCTTTGTGCGCCAGAAGGGGATGCAAACAACGAAAAAGAACAATACTGCTTGCGCGATAGCGTTACTGAAAAGCATATCGAGAAGTGTTGATTGCGTGGTATTTAAGATCACACACAATACCGCGATAAAGAATACGTTGAGCACAATGGCCATGAGGGTCACCCTATTATTATTTTGATTAAGCACTTCTTGATTGTTACGAGAACTAGGCTGAGCAGCTCTTCGTTCTCAAATAACTGACTTTAGTTTACGGGGTCAATAAAACTTCAGAAGTGGCCTATCTAAAACAGTGTTTTCCGAACGAGCTCCCTAGCAAGCTTCAACCTAGCAAGCTTCAACCCAGCATAATACCCGCCGCTTGCATCGAAGCGCTAAAGTCATTGGTTGAAAACATCACGCCGCAATGATTCATATAGGTATCACCCTTAGGATTGAAATGAAACGACTTGCCAGAATAATCCATCGCATATGCACCTACTTCGGCAAAAATGCATGCCGTCGCTGCGAAGTCCCATACACTCCCGCCGCCGCTTTGGTCTTTCGGAGGTTTAAAGTAACAGGCAGGGGGTTCACGCAGCACCGCAATTGCACTCATCACACCGCCGGCGTCGCTCAAATACCTGGCGCCCGAATAACCCTGATCAACAGCCCATTGCTCCACACGCGCCCATATGTCAACGAAACGAGTGCTCTCAATAAAGCTGCAATCCAATTGCACAATAAATTCTACCGCCTCTTCCACTGCCACTTTGTTTTCATCGAGCGGTCTCCAGCGCTGGCCGTTATGCTTCGCACCTTGCCCTTTCACAGCAGAATACAGGTCATCTTTAAGTGGGTCATAAACCACACCAATAACCGGCTCACCTTGTTTCGTAATGAGAGAAATGGCCACCGAGTATCCATGCACGGAACGTGTAAAAGCGAGCGTTCCGTCCAAAGGATCAACGCACCAAAAATAGTCTTTTTTTAAGCGCGAACCGTCATCTTCAGTTTCTTCAGTGAGCAGAGCCAGATCGAAGCGATCAACCGTGTCCATTAAGCGTTCGCGAATCAACGCATCACACTTGTGGTCTACTTCCGTCACAACCTGCGCCGCAAGACTGACAGCACCGGCCTTATGTTTGATTTCTGGCACTGCGCCCGCATAGCGCATAATAAGTGCGCCCGCCTCTTTGGCAACGCGCTCGGCCCGTTCCCGAAGAAGATTAAGATCTGATGGTTTTAAGTGCATAAAAACAGTGCTATCGAATAAAAGAAGAGAACAAATATACGCGCATTAAAACAACCGTAAACCCTTCATTCTCTGCTAACCCGCAATCTCGACCGCATATCGACCAGATAAGGGCAAAGACACTTTGAACTAGGGTACAGGCCTTTTCTATCGCGTGATTGCGGGCTTGCCTTTAAGTCGTCTCATCCATAAGCTCAATGCGTTTCTTCAAACACTCATCTAAAAGGATGCAACACCAATGAGCAGCATCGTCGAACATGGACTCAGCGTATTTATGGCATTTTTTGCCATTATGAATCCGATAGCTAACACCACGGTTTTCGCCTCGTTGAGTGAGAATCTCAATTACGATGAACGCCGTAAGCTGGCGGCAAAAGGCATTCTGATTGCTTTCGTGACGATTGTCGCTTTTGCTTTGATCGGCCAATACCTGTTCCAGCTATTCGGCATTTCTCTGTCTGCATTCCGCATTGCAGGGGGCGTGCTAATTTTCATCATTGGCTATCACATGCTGAATGGTAAAGAATCGAAATTTCATTCTGCAGACACCGTCGAACATCCAGATCTCTCCGTCTCTCCGTTGGCGGTCCCGATCCTTGCTGGCCCCGGTACAATTGCTACCGCCATGAACTATTCGATGGGTTCCTGGCATGAAACGCTGATCACAATAGGCGCGTTCTTTATCCTGTGCCTTGTTACGCTGTGCTGCTTTTTGCTCAGCACGCGTATTTTGAAGCGCGTTGGCGAGGCGATTACCGGCATTATCACGAGACTGATGGGCTTGATTCTTTGCGTCGTCGGCACTCAAATGCTCGTAGACGGCATCATCGGCGCATTCCAGCTGAATAGTTTGATGCATTAACCGCATCGCTTTGGTCTTGAAACGGCATTGCAACTCTGCCCAATCAAGACCCTTGTTTGCCCAATGTATGGCAGCATGAAAAATCGTGCGAAGACGATCTCTGTCTGAAGTTTCCGTCCGCTACTTAATTACGCACCACACCTAGTTCAATCAAACTTTCAGCGCCACTTACTACTGCATCCTTAATCGAGTGAGGCCGCCAACCCAAGGACATAGCCGCACTATTGTCGGCCTTCTTGGTTTTACCGCCCTCGCCTTTCACCATTTCCATATCTTTCACGATGTAGGACAGAATGTTAGAGAGAAACACGGGCAACTCTCGAGTAGAGACTTTTGAATCCGGATACGCCTCTTTTAAAATTTGAGCGACCTCTTTAAACATCACCCAACCATTCGTCCCAATAAACCGCTTACCGACCGCGTCTGGGCTTTCATACGCTAAACGGTGCAATGAAGCGATGTCTCTTACATCTACAGCCTCAAAGCCAATTTGCGGAACCACGGGATACTTTCCTTTCAACATCTCGACAATTAATTGCAATGACGTGCCGTAGTCGCTCTCCAAGGCAGGCCCAAGTACTAAGCCTGGTAGCACGGTAGAAAGTTGAATGTCGGTACCGGCGACATAATCCCAAGCCGCCTTTTCTGCCAACGCCTTACTTTTGTAGTAAGCAACATCTGTCGCATCAACATTCGTCCAATCTTTCTCGGTAAAGGTGCGATGCTGATCACCATGCCCAAACATCACCGCCGCAATAGAAGAGGTGAGCACGACCCTTTTAATTCCTGCTGTATTCGCGGCTTTTAGTGCATTCAATGCGCCTTCTCTTGCAGGGCGAATCACCTCATCGGCATTTTTCGGTTGCTGCAAGGGAACAGGCGATGCGAGATGAAACAAGCCATCACACCCTGTTGCGGCGTCAACCCATCCTTCGTCACTGAGCAAATCAGCCTGCGCGAACTCAATGCTATCGGCCTTGTCCGTGTACTTAGCAAACATTGCCTTCAATGCAGGCGCTTTTTTCAGATTTCGAACCGTCCCACGCACCGCATAGCCATGCTCAAGCAAATCGAGAATGCAGTGGCCAGCAATAAAACCAGAAGCATCAGTAACCAGAATTTTTTGTGTCATAAAGATCCCCAAGAATCGCTTTGAACGTATATTTTTTATTCGTTCCATCATAGAGGGATTTGGCAGGCTTGTAAGTAGAAAGAAAAACCATCAAATTGATCATACTGGCTATCGGCCTTAAACAAGTTTTGAAACAACAAAAAGAGTTGACCATGCACACATCCATCAATCCTTTCTGCAGAGCGTTCGCGCTGGTCTTTCTGACGCTCTCTATGTCAGGTTGTCTCGCGAGTGATAAAACCTCAAAAAGCCAAGCCGAGACCGACCGAACGCCAGAAAAAACGGCTGTGGTGAAATCGAAAACCGACTTAAACGCTGCGACATCAGACCCAAACCAGCTAGGCTTGATGCAAGGGTTTCCGCCCCCGGACGACAAGCTGGTTATGCAGCCGCAATCGAATTACTTCAGCTTCCCCAATCTACGCTGGACGGTGTGCCATATTCGCGAGCTTTTGCCCACGAAACAAATTAGCCGCGGCCTTGCTGCCCCTCATCGCTTTGAGTACGCGCTGGATGACAGGATAGACTCACTTCGCTTCACCCCCCTTGGAAGCAATAAGAGCATGACATGGAAAGAGTCACTCAGCGCAAACTACACAGACGGCATCGTAGTACTTCATCAAGGCAAGATTGTCTATGAGCAGTATAGGGGCTGTTTGGACGAAGATGGCAAACACGCAGCTATGTCGATGACCAAATCGTTCACGGGTTTAATCGCAGAAATGCTCATTGCGGAAGGCCTACTTGATGATCGCGTTGCAGTAGCAAGCATCGTCCCCGAACTAAAAGACAGCGCATTCGGAGATGCAACCGTTCGCCAAGTGATGGATATGACGACCGCCCTCCAATACAGCGAAGATTACGCCGACCCGAAAGCCGATATTTGGCTCTATTCCGCCGCCGCCAGCCCAATGCCTAAACCCGCGAATTACAAGGGCCCTAACGGCTATTACGAATATCTTCAAACGGTTCAAAAGGCCGGTAAACACGGAGACGCATTTGCTTACAAAACGATCAATACGGATGCATTAGGCTGGATCGTCTCCCGTGCGACAAACACCGATCTTGCCAAGCTCATCTCCGAAAAACTATGGAAAAAGCTGGGGGCCGAGCAAGACGCTTACATGACGGTGGACGCCAAGGGCACGCCTTTTGCCGGCGGCGGCATCAGCGCTGGCTTGCGTGATTTAGCGCGACTTGGGCAAGCACTCCTTAATGACGGTGAGTTCAACGGCCAAGGTATTTTCCCTGCGTCGGTTGCACAAAGTATTCGAAACGGCGCAGATAAAAACGTCTTCGCCAAAGCCGGCTACAACACCATGCAAGGAGGAAGCTATCGCAGTATGTGGTGGCATTTTCACAATGAGTTCGACGCGTATGCAGCGCGTGGCGTACATGGTCAAACAATCTATATCGCGCCAAAAGCAGACATGGTGATCGTTCGATTTAGTTCTTTCCCAACAGCGAAGAACGCAAAGATCGACCCCACCTCTCTGCCGGCCTACGAGGCTTTGGCGTCCTACCTATCAGCAAAACAAATCGAGATTTATAAAAAATAAGCCACAAAAATGCCGGCAAATAGAATGTCGTTCAACGATATTTCTTGCTTAAGCCAAGGGGCCGCCAACGCAGACGAGAAAACTCAGAACCACTCGGCCCGCGTCTTTTAGATGACCGACGTACATCGCGTTATGCCCAGTCTGCATCACACGATCAAATAAGCTTGGTCACCTGAACGCGATAAGATGCATACCATTTTCCCTTCCCGAGAGCCTGGGCTTTTCTGTGCTCCGGATTCTGATGCCACGCTCGAATATGTGCCATTGAAGGCCAATACGATATAGCGATTTCGCGGCTCCCTTCAGTACATACCGTAAACTCAGTACAACCATATTGATTCATGGCAAGATCACGCATACGTTGTGCCATCGTCGAATACTCATCATCCAACTCTTTCACCGTCGCTTTGAATATTACCGCGTACATAGGCATGTGCTCCTTGTTGACCTTAAAGTCGGCACTAGCGAAAACCATCATCGCCAACCAAAGAGGGGCCTGTGTTCGAAGACTTTGACATCAGCAAAAGCAAGAAGTCGTCAATCGAATGTTTTAGAGCCCTACTTCTTTGGGTGGATATTTCTTGAGCGTCGCACCGTGCGCCTTAAGTTTTCCAAGCACAGTAGCCATCCATGGATCTCGACGGTGACCTACGGTCATTTCTTCTTTCGGGTCGAGATAGAGATTGAAAAACCAAGGTGCAAGGCCAACATCACGCACTGTGGCGAGATCTATATGCATATGCGGCGCTTCAGCCATGACTACTTTTACATGTGCTTTGTATTCTTTCATTCTAACGGCCATAAGCTCTTTACCCCACCAAAAGTAAACCGCTTCTCGCTTTGACTCTCCGCTATCCGAAAGTAAAAACGAAGTTTGGTCAATGAAATCGTAATATTTTCCAGTTGGCAGTTTATCGTTGGGAATCTCCGCGAGATTAAGCGCGAGCTTAGACTTTTATACGACAACGCTCCGAGGCAAGTAAACGTTAAATGCATTTATTGGTGCGGCTAAGACATTTTTGGGGAGTACTTTGCACTGGTTTGAACCGCACCTAGTTCGCTAAATATGCCCTAACATAACGCCAATACACTCCTAAGCCACTCATTTTTATATGTTTTATTCTCTAAAAAATGTCATGGCATAGCCATTGCTGAAGTACCTCTCAGTACATACCTAACAATCGAGATCTACCAACCATAAGACGGAGTAGTACCGTATGAAAAAAGAAGAAGTCGTAGAAGCCGTTGTACTCGCAAAAAAAGAAAAAGAGCTGAGCTGGGAATCCATTGCAAAAGAACTAGGGCTTGGAACGGTCTGGGTAACATCAGCATGCCTCGGCATGAACAGCATGCCAGAGGACCCCGCTGATAAGCTCTGCGCCCTACTTGATTTACCAACCGGAGCAAAAGCCGCGTTGATGGAATACCCGACCAAAACGTGGGAAAAAAGCGTTCCACAAGACCCTCTCATTTACCGCTTATATGAAATTGTCGGCGTATACGGAGATACGCTAAAAGAAGTCATTCAAGAAAAGTTCGGTGACGGCATCATGAGCGCAATCGACTTTAGTATGGACGTTGAAAAACAGGAAGATCCAAAAGGCGATCGCGTTGTCGTTAGGATGAACGGGAAGTTTCTACCCTACAAGACGTGGTAAGCGTCGCTACCCGTTAGCACATTCTTTAACTGGGGCTTGGCCCCAGTTACTCAATCCATGAGAAGAAGATGACTCATGTTGAGGCAAGTGAACGGGACACCGGATAACCATTCCACCGCAGCCCCCCACACTACTCCTGTCTAACTCCCGTTAAAAGCGGCTACTGTGGTTTCCGTCAGAAAGCTTTACACTTTCTCAAAAAGTCCCAAACTCCAATATCGTTAAGTATCTCTTTTTATACAGCATCCGTTTACGCGGCCCATGTATTGCTTATTTTTTGACCAGTTATTTGCTAGTTGTTACTAACTTTCGACATGCCGTGTAAAAAGAGGGTTTGTAATATCTAAGGATGTGCAAATAGTTAGACTGAACTAACGACAGCTCTATCAGTCGCTTTAAAGACAAAAATCTGAGCAGAACAAGGAGAGAAAACATGTTGTCCCCAGCACAAAAAATATGCATTGCACTCGTATTTAGCTTTACATCCCTTGGAGCAAACGCAAGTCTCATTACGACATCGGACTGGTTTGTAAATGGCATTGATGATGGATCGGCGGACTTTCGCGTGACCGAAGAATTTACCAGTGCAGCGGAACTTGGCGGTACAAACAACCGCTACGTTTATAGTATCGAGAACCTAACCAACAACCTATCCGCTAGTCTGTTTCGAATGTCAAATCCGGATAACGATCCCCGCACAAGCCTTTCTGGTCCGAACAGTTGGAGCGAAAGGGTCGGTGCCCAGAATTTCATTTGGGAAACGTCTACTCCAGCAGATTTCATCAACCCAGGCGCAACGTTAGGCGGAATGACACTTTTTACGACAAGTACACTGCCCGCATTAACTGGCTCTAGAGACGGTTGGATAATGACAAGCGACTCTTCCGGCAGCCGCGTGAACGTCTATGGATCATTTCTGCGTGATGGTAGCTCAACCGTACCAAATGATGACGATTCGACTTCGGTTCCGGAGCCTGGCTCACTCGCTCTTCTTGCGATGGGTTTAATCGGTTTATGGACTCGTCGGCGCATAGAGCGTTAAGCACAAATTATGATACAAAACGACACAGGCCTTGTTGCCTGTGTCGTCTCTCTTACTTGACCAACGCCTCTTTTCTCTCGCTTAAACTAGCAGCATAAAGAGACAGGTATTTATCGCGCCCTGCGTCGCAGAGACTGTGGTTTGAAATGGCGAGCATTCGGTGCTTCATCATCGAACAAAACAGACTGCCGTTCTTCCGAAGAAAGGCCATTCACGCTGTAACGTTTAGCCTGTAAATCATGATATACATTAATCGCAGCCCAAACGCCCGGCAACTCATAAAAGTTTTTCGTCAGTGCTGTTCCTACGCGCCAAAGTTCGCCCTCATCATTATATTTATCAACCAGCGCAATCCCCCAACTATCTTCGTCGATGTAAAACACACGTTCTTCGTAAATATGACGGAATTTGTCCTTGAGCTTCGCCTTCACGACATGCACGCGGTGCAACTCCCAACGAACATAATCAGGGTTAAGATGACCCGGCATAACGAGGTCTTTATATTTCACATCCTGTTGATCGATTCGATAGTTGTTGTAAGGAATGAAGTATTCCTCCAAGCCGATATATTCCCACTCATACCGATCCGTGGCACCGTTAAACATATCAGTATCGTCGGCCGTGCGCGTGTTATCTGACGATGCGATCGGAGAGTCATAAGCAAGATTAGGGGCACGCCTTACTCTGCGCTGTCCTTTGTTGTAATCCCATACCTGGCGCTCTTCTTTGACTTGGTTCAGCGTCTCATGGACGAGCAACGCACCACCGGCAAGTCGTGCTGGGGCCTTATTAAACGACAGGAAGTAAAAAAGAATATTCTCTAACTCATCGAAACTGCCATCGGGGCGATGGAAGTTAAACAAAATCTCGTACTGCTTAGTGATAGGCTCAAATGCACCCGTTCGATGCACCGACACCTCGGCTGCGTTTTTAACCACATATATACCGCGCCAGCGTGTCATGTGATTCCAAATTGCTTGAAGCGCTTTTTCAGAACTATTCCCGTGCAGAATTGGAAACGGGATGCCACCGTACGCATTTTTGAAGCCAAGCCCGCCGTCCGTTAATGACGCAGTCACCGCGTTTTTCTTCGTATTCTCGAGGACCCAGTCCGGCATAGAATGGGATCGATGAGAAGGATAAACATCCATTCGAAAGGTATCAGGATAGGTATTAAACATAGCGCTCTGGCCGGGCGTAAGCTTGCCGGCATACGTTTCAAGATTGCTCGTTTCTATCGAGAATTTGACCTCGTCGGACGCAAAGGGATCAACATGGGGAAAACCATTCCCCTGAAAACCCTCAGGTGCCTTGGTAATGCCACCCGTCCATTCAGGGATCGTTTGATACTTGTTTGATGCTTTGATCGAACCAAAGGGTGTAAGCGACTTTCCTAGTTTGTTGGCCTCAGCTTGCGATACGCCAGCGATAGCATTCTGATACCCCAGAAAAAAACATAAACAACCCAACAGTGCTAGACACTTCTTACTCATAACATTACCTTTATTAGCAGAGTTCAGGGATGCCATCGAGCGACCTGTCCCGATCACTCTCTGACAATAACTCTCTTCGTTACCGCTGCGATTTATCGCGCATACGCACTTGCACGATGACAATTATAGAAAGGAAACGTCATTTTTCCTGAAAGTCGCCATGTTTCTTTTATCCCACACTCAGTCAATGGCGTATCAGACAGCTAAAAGCGACTTTGCCTGTCGACTTTTCGGCAGCATCAACTACGCTTGTTCCCACTTGATTAATGATAATCACAGCACCAACATAGATGGAGAAAGACATGTCACGAGTTCTACTAAGCGCCTTATGCGCCACGTCATTATTGGCATTGAGCGCAAGTCCGGCTTTAGCAGATCCACATAAAAAACGAGGTTGGGTCGACATCAGCGATGACCAAGAGCTATTTGATAAAAACTGCGATTACAAGGTATGGTTGACCGAAGAAGGTGAGTGGCGCGAGACTTGGTATCTTGAAGCATTTGATGCAGAAAACGCGTTTTATACCATCAACCGTGAGAGTAGTTCGTGGAGTAACGAAGACGACTTCTACGCGCTGAACTACAAGAAAAAAACCAAATTTCTAACGCGCGATAGCTCCATTGATGTGGTGCCGTTTAAGCTCTGCATTCACAATTAAGTCACGCACATCGCGCCAAGGCTAATTCAAACTCTGATAGATGACGACACAAAATAGAATAAGGCTGAGACCCTGCCAGAACTTGAGCGGGTCTCGCTCTATCAACGGGGGTTTTGTTTTAGCCAAGTAATCGACGCTCGGCTTGCCTAGTTCATAAACAAACTCAGCGACCTCCTGGTAGCGTTTGTTAGGATCAATATGAGCAGCTTTGCCAATCGCATAATCGACCCAGTCGGGTACTCTATTTTCATCCAAGTTTAGCGATTTGTAGCGCAACTTAAATTGATCACGTTTACTGCGCGTTTTAGACACTGCGATGCCATAGGGTAAATCGCCCGACAGCATTTTATAAGCAATCAACGCAAGTGAAAAAATATCGGAACGAGCACCTCCCTGCTCCCCAAGATAATATTCCGGCGCGGTGAACTGGGCTGTTCCAAGAATCCGCATATCGCGATTATTGGTCTCGGCAATGCCTGCAACATACGTCGAGCCAAAGTCGATTATCTTCACGACCCCCTGTGCATCTATCATGATGTTGTTAGGCCGTAAATCTTGATGAACCATTTCTTGCCGATGAAAGGCCTGAAGGCCTCTTGCCACCTGTCCAATGATATCCCGTACGACATCAATCGACGGCCTTGGGTTGTCTCGCATCCACTGAGTTAGGGTCTGCCCTTCGATATATTCCGTGACGCTGTAGAGGTACTTCTGTTCACGGTTAGCGCGATGCGCTTTCAGCACATGCGCATTATCAATACGTCGTGCGATCCAATCTTCCATCAAGAAACTTTCAAGCACGTCAGTATTGGTTCTTAGCTCAAGCGAGGGCGTCTTGATCACGACCCGTTGCTGAGTACTCAGGTCCTCGGCTAAAAACACATGACTGCGGCTACCGATATACAACTCACGGAGAATAGTATATCCATCAAACTCCATTCTTGGCGCAAGCATCGGCGCCGGAGGCAGATTACCCGCCTGTATCTGGAGCTCATTGACGTGCTTATCGGGAAGAGACTCTACTCGAACAATCTGGAGCGTCAGGTTGTCGTCGCTACCCGCAGACAGCGCTTGTTCCACTAGCTCTTTGGCCAACGCATCAAAACGCCCAGTATCAGCGGTATCGATAGCACTCACGGCTTTCGCCAAGACTTTCGGATTCAAAAACTCATAGACGCCATCTGTCGCGAGTATGAAGGTGTCACCCACATTGAGAGGTTGGCTTTGATAATCCACGTCAACGTGGTTATGAATGCCAATAGCGCGCGATAGATAACTCGATTGCGAGTCCAGTACATGACGATGATCTTCGGTTAGCTGTTCAAGGTTGTCTCCCTCAACACGATAGATTCTTGAATCCCCGCAATGAAAAAAATGCGCCGTGTTGGATTTCAGAATAAGCGCAGCAAGCGTGCATACATACCCCTTTTCTTTATCCCAGCGATACGGGCTGTTTTGTGTTTGAGCATGCAACCAGGAGTTGGCCGATTTGATCACGCGATACGCAGACGTTTTTACACTCCATGATTCCGGCGTGCAAAAGTAGTCAGATAAAAAACTGGTAACAACCGTCTCGGAGGCACACTGACTCACTTTACTGGTACTAATGCCATCAGCCAGCGCGACAGCAAGCCCCTTACTGGTGCGCTGCGGTTCATCAGGAACAACCGCACCATGAAAATCCTGATTTACAGGTTTTTGACCCTTCGTCGAATATTGGCCGATCGATACAGACAGTTGCTTACTCATATACGAAAATCCCCGCTCTTCACTTTTAAAAGACGAGCGGGGATTCCTTTTCTAATTGCTAAAAATCAGGTGATGTAAAACTTAAGAAGCCAAAGTGCTCTCGCCAATCTCAGCGCGCTTACGTTCAGGGTTCGTGCGAACATGCGTCCAGTAAATTGGAAGACCAACTAATAGAAAACCACCAACTAAGTTACCGAGTGCTGTTGGAATTTCATTCCAAACAAAGTAATCAACGACAGTGAACTCACCACCCATGATCATAGAGAATGGGAATAGGAACATATTCACAATTGAGTGCTCAAAACCCATAAAGAAGAACAGCATTACCGGCATCCACATCGCAGCCATTTTGCCTGTAGCGCTCGTTGAAATCATCGCTCCAACAACACCCATGCTCACCATCCAGTTACACAACATGCCACGGATAAAAATCGTAAACCAACCAGAAGCGCCATGCTCTTGATAACCAAGCGTTCGAGACTCACCAATCGTACTTACTTTCGCAGCAAGTGCTCCGCCGTCAGTGTTATAGCCATACGTAAGAATAAATGAGGCGAAGAATGCCGTCATCAAGGCACCCGCAAAGTTACCAACAAACACCAAGCCCCAGTTACGTAACATCTCTCCGGGTGTCACGCCTGTCCGCTTATCAAGTACCGCCAAGGGCACCAAGGTAAACACACCGGTGAGCAGATCGAACTTCATCAAGTACAACATCATGAAGCCAACTGGAAATAACAATGAGCCAACGAGCAAACTACCCGTCTTCACAATTACCGTAATCGCAAAAAACGCGGCCAGGCCAAGAATCGCCCCAGCCATAAATGCGCGCACTAATGTGTCTTTGGTTGACATGAATACTTTTTGCTCACCCGCATCCACCATCTTGGCTGCGAATTCGCTCGGTTCTAAATACGCCATACTTCTTGCCCTCATATATTTTTTAATAATTGCACGAGGGGAAGTGCTTAATTCTAGCCAGAAGAAAAAAAATGTTTCTATTACAAAGAGCTAGAGATAAAGCTGATTATTTTATGGCCATTATTTGGAAGACCCAAATTACCCCTACGCACCATAGAGGCTCTTCGGTATAACTATTGTGGTGCACGACGCTGTAATAAAGCATCCACCCGTTTGTTGTAGCGCTTGGTCATTCGAGAAAACCGTAGCCGATCACTGATCAGCGAATACATGGGTGATGGCGACGGCTTAGGAGATTTTCCCTTACCAAGGCGGCGCAACTGTCTGCGCACCATCGCCATGGTCGCAAGTGACGCAATGGCTTTATCGCTAAACTGCGGCTCTGGAATGCTGACCGTTGCATGCGGCTGGGTTTGCCAAAGCGAAGGTAAGTTGGGGTTCAAAGCCAACGCCGTTGCCATACCGACAATATCGACACCTGCTGCAAGCACACTTTCGGCGACTTCTTTGCGACGAATGCCACCGGTCGTCATCAAGGGCATTGTCGCGACCTTGCCAAGCTCACGTGCGAATTCCAGAAAATACGCTTCTCTGGCCAAGGTTCTCCCGTCTGCCGTCCGCCCTTGCATCGCAGGACTCTCATAACTCCCGCCAGAAAGCTCTACCAGATCTACAGCTTCGTTATTCAGCTGTTCAATAACATACCGCGCATCATCCTCGCTAAAGCCTCCTCGCTGAAAATCAGCCGAGTTCAGCTTTACAGAGACAGCAAACGTATCGCTCACCGCTGAGCGAACGGCTCTAACGACTTCGATCAACATGCGAGAGCGATTTTCAATCGTACCGCCCCACTCGTCTTCGCGCTTGTTACTGATGGGAGACAAAAACTGTGACAGCAAATAGCCATGCGCGGCGTGAATCTGTACGCCGGCAAAACCCGCCTCTTGAGCGCGTCGCGCAGTTGTCGCAAAGCGCGCTATGATCTCTTGAATGTCAGACGCTGTAAGCGCTTTTGGCTGCGCGAGCATGTTGGAACGCTTACCAATATCAACTGCGATATCCGATGGGCCAACGGCTTTGCCCTTTAGCGCAGCAAACACCTGTCGCCCCGGATGGTTAATTTGCATCCACAGCTTGGTGTCGTTCTGCTGACCACACTCCGCCCATTGTTTGAAACGATCAAGGGCGCTGACACTGTCAAGAACGACACCTCCGGGACCTGTCATGGCCAACCCATCGACCATCACATTCCCCGTAATCAGCAAACCAGCGCCTCCGCTCGCCCACTGTTTATAAAGCCCAAGCAAGAGATCGCTTGGCAAGCCATCCGCATCGGCCATATTTTCTTCCATCGCGGCTTTCGCAATCCGGTTTTTAACGGTTAGCCCACAGGGAAAAGTGAAATTTGAATAGAGCATTGCTTGCATCAAGAAACCTTATTTTTGAATTAGATTGATAGAGCAAAGAAACCACATTTGGACGATCGCACCATCAGAATAGCCTGCCACGCTCTGTCCATACAGAGCATAGCGACACACCGTGACAGTTGGTTATATCCGGCCACAATACCCGTCACCTCGCCTTTAATGGCATACTCGTAACCAGACATTGGACCATCTTACAGAGAAGCAAAGATGCAAATCGACTTATCGAGCAAAGAAAGCTCTGAGATTTACCATTTACTCACACAAACAATCGTCCCTAGACCTATCGCTTGGATACTCACTGAAAATAAAGCAGGTGCCGGAGAACCCTTTAATCTGGCGCCGTTTTCCTTCTTCAATGCGATGGCCAGCGCACCCCCAACGTTAGTGGTCTCTATCGGTAAGAAACCGACGGGGGAAGAGAAGGACACGCGAGTCAATCTTGCCGAAGGCGAACTCTGCGTTGTGCATATACCACAGGTTACGCACATGCAGGCGGTATCCGACTCATCAAAAACACTTGAGTACGGCGATTCGGAGTTAAAGCACTCCCAAATGGATCATTGCGATTTTGAAGGCTTCGCACTGCCAAGACTTGCCGATTGCCCCATTGCCTTTGGATGCAAAGTTGCCAAGGTCGTTGAGTGGGGGCCGGCACCTCAGGCTCTGATTCTGCTCCAAATCAGCCATGCTTTTATTGACGATGAGATCTGCACGCAAGATGACAAAGGACGAACGCGCGTTGATGCCAAAAAGCTCAATCCACTGGCACGCCTTGGCGCAAATGAATACGCCGAACTGGGTGATATTTTGACGCTAGCGCGACCTGACTAGACACATAAATCAGGCGTCACTGAGTTGTCCTTGATCGTCGCTGTTTTTCTTATTAAGTGCAGCATCACGTCATTTTCAACAATCGAACACCGCCGCACCCGTCTTCAACGGGTTGTTCCAAGAGGACGCGACCATGCATATTACAGAAGCGACTAAAAATGACTGGGAAGCGATTTGGCCGATATTTAGCGAGATCGTCTCGGCAGGAGAAACCTACGCGTATGACACCAGCACCACCAAAGAGCAAGCTAAGAAAATTTGGTTAGAAACGCCTCTTAAAACCTATGTTATTGAAGAAGACGGCAAGGTATTTGGTTCATACTATATCAAAACAAACCAAGCGGGCCCGGGTAGTCATGTGTGTAACTGCGGCTATATGGTTTCTTCTCTTGCTCGGGGAAAGGGACTCGCAACACTGATGTGTGAGCATTCACAAAAAATTGCTTTGGAACTGGGATACCAAGCCATGCAGTTTAACTTTGTCGCATCTAGTAACGCTGGCGCAGTAAGATTATGGAACAAATTGGGCTTCGAAACGGTAGGTCGTTTACCAAATGCCTTTCGTCATCCGGCCCTAGGATATGTAGATGCATTGATAATGTATAAATGGCTATGCACTAAGTAAGAGAACAAAAAAGTGGTAACTCATCATTGATGAACCAAGGTTATAGCTACACTAAAAAATAAAAAACAGACATAAAAAAGCCGGGGATCAACCCGGCTNTTGACAACAACGCTTTGAAATTAAGCGAGTTTACTTCGCAGCGTTTCGAGCCGCTTCCAACCATCCATCAAAGGTCGCTTGGTTTGCTTTAATCCAATTAAGCGCATGCTGACGAATCTGCTTTTGAGAGTCTTCTCCGTTTGCGATTAACATGTTCTCTGCACTCACATCGTTAACCGAAAGTGATGCCAACTCGAAAAGTTTAGCGGCAGCCGGATTTTCTTCTGCAAATTTTTTGTTCGCTACAATGCGCTCGCTATTGATATCAAACCCGTAGTTTTTACCGTTTGGAAGCTTGGTGTCAGAACCATTCGGGTTGGACGAAAACGGAACTTCCAACCAAACAACATCTTTGCCAGGAACAAGCTTTCCACTCACCCAGTAAGGGGTCCATGTATAATAGAAAACAGACTCGCCATCGTTGTAACGTGCAATGGTGTCTGAAATGATTGCAGCGTACTGGCCTTGTTTGTGCGTAATGGTATCGCGCAATTCAAATGCATCTAGTTGATGCTCAATCACACCTTCACAACCCCATCCAGCCTGACAGCCAGTCAAGTCAGCCTTACCATCACCATCTGTATCAAATAGCTTTGCGATTTCAGGGTCTTTAAAGTCACCAATATTGTCGATGCCGTATTTGTCCGCTGTTTTCTTATCAACCAAATAGCCTTGCGCCGCACCTTTGATGTAATGACCTTTGCGATAGAACTTATCGTCACCACCTGCATTGTCATACATACCATTGTGCAGTGGATACCAGTTAACCGCCATGAATGTTGCATCGCCACTCGCTATTGACGTGTAGCCCGCGCTGTAATCAACTTCTTTTGTTTCTTGAACATCGTAGCCCAACTGAACCAAAGCTTCGTTCAAAATAATCGTCTGAAAAGACTCTTCCGCGATCGCACCTTGAATAGGTACAACCTCAACACCTTTACCAGGCATGTCTGATGCCGTTGCCGACATCGTGGTGATGCCAATGCCTAACCCAATCGCTAAAGCTCGAATAGCTTTCATTTTATGCTCCTTGATGTGCATTTATTGTTGTTTACCAGAAATTTTGCGAAGCAAACCAATAGGGCCGGCTTCATACCAATGACGCGTTCCTCGATCCCGAGCCGACTGCCCTAAAGACTGGGTCAACCTGTCGAGAATAATCGCCAGAATCACAATGCCAACGCCACCCACGGTCGCTAAACCAATATCCAAACGACCGATACCACGCAGTACCATTAGCCCCAAACCGCCAACAGAAATCATTGACGCGATAACCACCATAGAAAGGCTAAGCATTAGAGTCTGGTTCACTCCAGCCATAATAGTTGGCATAGCAAGCGGTAACTGCACTTTAAACAGCATTTGCTTACTGCTAGCGCCAAAGGACTGCGCAGCTTCGATCAAGTCTTCTGGGACTTGACGAATACCTAGATTAGTTAAACGAATAACAGGCGGTACGGCGAAGATAATGGTTACCACCACTCCTGGCACGTTACCGATACCAAAAAGCATTACGATAGGAACCAGATAAACAAACGCCGGCGTCGTTTGCATCGCATCCAATATTGGCCGAATCACTTGCTGCGCTTTGTCGCTGCGCGCCATCCAAATCCCTGACGGAATCCCCACAACCATACAAAAAAATACGGAGGTAAGTACTAGAG
>NZ_LWFU01000801.1:0-770 GCF_001635135.1 Oleiphilus sp. HI0080 | reverse complement strand
GATTTTTTGTTCCGCAAGATCTTCTATCTCAAAATCAAGTTTCTCTGCAAAGCGGACTGCACGGAGCATTCTGACAGGATCTTCTCGATAGCGCTCGTCTGGATTCCCAATGAGACGGAGTGTTTTCGCTTGAATGTCATCAAGCGCGCCGCAGTAGTCATAGATCTTAAAGTCGGTTGCGCTGTAATAGAGTGCGTTTGCCGTGAAGTCTCTTCGGATCGCGTCTTCTTCAATGGTACCGTAAACGTTATCTCGCGTTAGCATACCTTCAGCAGTTTGCTGCTGAGCGGCTGAGCTTTCGTTGCTGCCTCGGAAAGTTGCGACTTCAATCATTTCTCTTCCAAAGAGTACATGAACGAGTTTGAAGCGACGGCCAATGAGCCTTGAGTTAGAGAACAGCTTATGGACTTGCTCAGGATGAGCGTCGGTAGCAATGTCAAAATCTTTGGGCTGAATGCCAAGGAGAAGGTCTCGAATACAGCCGCCCACCAAGTATGCTTTAAAGCCTGAGTTTTCCAAGCGATATATAACTTTTAATGCGCTAGGGCTGATGTTTTTGCGCGAAACAGGGTGTTCGTCGCGTGGAATAATCCTTACGGGCAAATTTGCCATCCTCTATTCTTATAAGAAATGCATTCAGAAGTGTCCGGAATTCTAGCGGCAAACGCGCACTAAATACAGTAGGTGCGCGTTGGAGAGATGTTTGGGGGAAGAAATGATATGCATGAAGCTCCATTCATCCGTGTTTGGGGCTTTCATGCTGAACAGTT
>NZ_LWFU01000800.1:0-2790 GCF_001635135.1 Oleiphilus sp. HI0080 | reverse complement strand
TCTTGCTATGGCTGCTGCGCAACAGCGGTTTTATAATAAGGAGCAGGGCTTTGATGCACAAAATAGCGCATCTCAACTGGAAGAAGCGTATGATGTGCTAGGGCTTGAAAAAGAGTGTTCTGATCAAGAGCTGAAGCGGGCATATCGGCGCTTGATGAGCCAACATCATCCGGACAAGTTAGTGGCAAAAGGGCTACCGGAAGAGATGATGAAACTCGCCACGGAAAAAACACAACAAATAAAAGAAGCTTACGAACTCGTAAAGCGCAACAGAAATATAAAGTAGAGGTAAGTAATGCGCGTTCTAGTAATCGAAGACGATAAAGACGTTGCCTCCTATTTGGTCAATGGCCTAAAAGAAAGTGACAATGTCGTCGACCACTGTGCCGATGGCAAAGAAGGCTTGTTGCTTGCAGCAAGCGAAAGCTACGATGTAATGATCATAGATCGAATGCTTCCAGGCATGGATGGTCTTTCCATCATCAAAACGATTCGAGCCACGGGCAACAAAACGCCAGTGCTTATTCTTAGTGCCTTGGGCGATGTAGACGATCGAGTCGAAGGTCTTCGGGGCGGTGGAGATGACTACCTCACCAAGCCTTTCTCGTTTACCGAGCTATTGGCTCGATTGGAAGCCTTAGAGCGTCGCGGAGCAAGTTCCGGTTCTGAGCAGGTAACGCATCTAAGTGTCGCCGACCTGGAGATGGACTTGCTAGCCCGAACCGTCAAGCGCGCAGGCCAGAAAATTGATCTCCAGCCACGTGAGTTCCGGCTTCTGGAGTACTTAATGAAGCATGCGGGACAAGTGGTCACTCGCACCATGCTTCTAGAACAAGTATGGGATTATCATTTTGATCCGCAAACCAACGTTATTGATGTACATATCAGTCGCTTGCGTTCAAAGATCGACAAAGACTTCCCTAAACAGTTGCTCCAAACTGTGCGTGGTGCAGGGTATATATTGAGTGAAGATTCTTAGTCTTCTAAGAACCCCTACCTTTCAGTTGGCGATCATGTACATGGTACTGTTCGCCACCTCTGTTTTTATTCTTATGGGTTTCATCTATTGGGCAACTGCTGGCTATATGTCGAGCCAGACCGATGAGACCATTGAAGCCGAGATCGTCGGACTTGCCGAGCAATATCAGCGACAAGGTTTAAATGGCCTTATCAGCGTGATTCGTGAACGAGTCGCGCGTGATCCTAACGGCAAAGCAATCTATTTGTTCACCGCACGCGACTTCATTAAACTTGCTGGCAACATTGATAAATGGCCTGAAGAAGGCGAAGTCCAAGATGGCTGGTTAAATTTCACGCTTGACCAAGAACTCGGCTGGCACACTGAATCTGAAAGACCTGCACGAGCGCGTGTGTTCATAGTGCCGGGCGGCTTACGCCTGCTTGTGGGCCGTGATGTAAACGAGTTTATGGCGGTGAAAGAGCTAGTTGAACGTGCGATTAATCTCGGCATGGCCATTACCTTCATGCTTGCCATGATTGGTGGTGTCATGATGAGCCGTAGCACGGGAAGACGTGTTGAAGTGATCAACCAGACCAGCCAGAAGATCATGCGCGGTAATTTATCCCTAAGAATCCCTGATCGTGGCACTAACGACGATTTCGACCAGCTAGCGCGTAACCTCAATGAAATGCTCGATCGAATCTTTCAGCTAATGGAAGGTATTCGCCATGTTTCGGACAACATCGCTCACGATTTGAGAACACCGCTAACGCGCTTGCGCAACAAACTCGAGAACACTCTGCTGCAAGTTGAAAATGACGAACAGCGAGAGCATGTGGCAAGTGCCGTGGCAGAGGCGGATCAATTACTAGCGACATTCAATGCTTTACTGCGCATTGCACGACTTGAAACCGGTAAAACAAGCTCAAATTTCTCTCACTTCATTATCTCGGATTTAGTGCTAGATGCTGCAGAATATTACGAGGCTCTTGCCGAGGACAAGCAACAAACTCTAAACATTAGAGTGAAAACGGATCTCGAGCTATTTGCCGATAAAGACCTTCTTTTTCAGACCGTAAGTAATCTAATTGATAACGCCATCAAATATACCCCCGAAGGCGGGGAGATCACGATCGCGCTGGATCAAACCAAACACGGTGTTGATTTAACAATAGCGGACTCTGGGATCGGTATTCCCGAAGATGAGCGCGGCAAAGTGTTTGACCGCTTCTATCGCGTAGCGAAGAGTCGCTCTTTACCAGGAAACGGTTTAGGACTGAGCCTCGTTCAAGCGGTTGTGGAACTGCATCAGGGAAAAATCATGCTTGGCGACAATAACCCAGGCTTGGTTGTCACCTTAAATCTTCCACTGATTAAAAAGAAAGAAGCCGCTCCAAAATTGGAACGGCCGGAGAATCTAAAGGCCTCTCAGAAGTCGTCTACGCAAACTGCTTGAAGCGCTCGATAGTGTACGTCGCTGGAAAAGCAAGAAGCTTCAAGCCACTTTTAGCAAGCTGTTCTGCAGCATCAATGGTTGATTCTACATTTGCCTTAGTGCTTCCAACACGCGCTTTCACGCTATCTAATTCGCCTTCAAAACGCTTCTGGCCCGCAAAAACCACTGCCATTAGGTTGTGACGATTTACACTGTTTTCAATACCTAGTTGATCCAACTGAAAACCAAGGCTATCGACTTGTTGAAGAGCCAACTCACCAAACTTTTCTATATTTTTACTCATGATTGCCTACCAAATTGGTGCTGATTATTCTCGAGAACAATAAGGTTTTTAAATAGGTGCTTCAACCTAAATTTAGTGCTTTTCGTCGGA
>NZ_LWFU01000799.1:0-626 GCF_001635135.1 Oleiphilus sp. HI0080 | reverse complement strand
AACTCCGGATGAACTTTTAACCGCGCGTCGGTCAACAATCGGTCGTTCGCAACGAATCACAGTCCGCCGACTATTCTGGATAGGATGGATCTCGAAGCTCACCCATTTCTCATTATCGCGTCGAAATGTATGAATATTAAAGGCGTGAATCGAGGAGGTTTTGGCGCCAGAATCAACGCGCGCTTTTACGGCTGGCAGCCCGAGGTCTGAAAAGGCGCACCATTCTTCACTTCCGATGTTTTGTTTCAATGTTATTCTCTATTGAGCATGATTAAGAAATAAATCTATTCCAAAGCTCAAGGTCATAGCAAGCTATTTATGGCGCTGTTTCACGAAGACCTGCTTATACCGCCTCGTAATGCTCAATCAAAGCATCAAGCTTGCCGATAAACGCGTCGAGCGCGCTTTTTGAATCGAAGTCGCATTCAAATTTGTTATGAAAGAAGATATGTAATTTCACACGCGCATCTTTTAGTAAAAGATTATAACCATCAAAGTCTGAGCTGGCGCTTACGCCATACAGACGATACTCATCACCCTCTTGCTCGCCAAACTGGCGAATCAATTCAAATGCTTTTAGCGCCTTGCGTACTTCAATTTTCTGCTTCAGATCATCCATCATGTAT
>NZ_LWFU01000798.1:0-531 GCF_001635135.1 Oleiphilus sp. HI0080 | reverse complement strand
AGAGAAGAAGAAAGAAGCAGAGAAGAAGAAAGAAGAGGAGAAGAAGAAAGAAGNNGAGAAGAAGAAAGAAGCCGAGAAGAAGAAAGAAGCGGAGAAGAAGAAAGAAGCCGAGAAGAAGAAAGAGGCTGAGAAGAAGAAAGAAGCGGAGAAGAAGAAAGAAGCCGAGAAGAAGAAAGAAGCAGAGAAGAAAAAGGCAGAGAAGAAAAAGGCAGAGAAGAAAGAAGCAGAGAAGAAGAAAGATCCTTTAGAACAGGTCTACTCTGTCGACAAGAATAAGGACGACGGCACCTTCGGCAATCAACAAGATGGGCCGGGTGGCTACAACAACGAGAAAAACCCGCCCAAGAAAGGCGAACCCAAGAAAGGCGAACCCAAGAAAGGTGAGCTCAAGAAAGGTGAGCTCAAGAAAGGCGAACCCAAGAAAGGCGAACCCAAGAAAGGTGAGCCCAAGAAAGGTGAGCCCAAGAAAGGTGAGCCCAAGAAAGGTGAGCCCAAGAAAGGTGAGCCCAAGAAAGGTGAACCCAAAAAAGG
>NZ_LWFU01000797.1:0-236 GCF_001635135.1 Oleiphilus sp. HI0080 | reverse complement strand
CACTCAAGTATTTAGTATCTTCCAACAACACTGTACAATCCGCCGCGAGTTGCTTGGCCTAATTCAAACCAAGCCGAAAACCAGTTAACGCACGGAATGACTATGATTTTATTGAAGACAAATTACGGTGACATCAAGCTTGAATTGGACCATGAGAATGCCCCAGTAACAGCGAAAAACTTTGAAAGCTATGTAAAAGACGGCTTTTACGACGGCGTCATTTTTCACCGAGTGAT
>NZ_LWFU01000796.1:0-685 GCF_001635135.1 Oleiphilus sp. HI0080 | reverse complement strand
AGTGCTATGGTGGCGCTGAGCAAAATGATGATCCCAGAGCTAAATAACAACTGAGGATCAATTTTCAATTTTCTAGGAAAAGGCGATATACCAAGTATCGAGTAGAGAACAATGAACCATGAGAGGGTTCTTAGAAGTTCTATGCTATAGCGAATCGTGAAAGGGATTTCAAAACCGCTCGACTGCGCGCACAGCAACCCGAGCCACAATGCGGAACAGAAAGCGGCTGCCAGAAGCGCTTTATCAGTGGTGCGGCGGTGTTCGCTGCGCAGCATATACATGCATAACAGAGCGAACGTAACAACGCCAGTCGCATTGCCTATAACGGGGAAGCTAAGATCCATCGTTTGAGTTTGTCTTCCATTTTTTGAGCGTGATTGAGCCAAATGTTCAAAGCTTATCAACAAGTGTAACAGGGAAGAGCGAAAGGGTGGTGCTTAAGGGCGAAAAGGCAAAAAAAAAGCCGGGTGTGCTACCAAACACAACCGGCAATAAGTGCGAGTAGTATCCATGAAAGTCTTTCATTTCCCCAACGGTGCGTACACCGTCGGTACCGACAAGTATTAGTGAAAATTGGCATTTCGCAAATTGAAACTGTCAAAAAGATGATCACTTTTTGGAATAAGTAGGGCTGTATTTGTGGCAGACTGTAATTACACCTAGAAATTAATTTAGGTAATCTTTT
>NZ_LWFU01000795.1:0-1186 GCF_001635135.1 Oleiphilus sp. HI0080 | reverse complement strand
GCGGAAAATACGAAAACTTTTACGCACTGTACGAAGCGGTCGATACGATCTTTTATTCGCCTTCTAGTACAACTCGCGCAAACTCCCACGTTCGTGATGGCGTTGATCTTAAGCGAATTATGATCACCGTTTGGATGTGTACTTTTCCAGCCATGTTTTTCGGTATGTGGAATATCGGGTTTCAGGCGAACTCTGCAATTGCTGCAGGGGCGTCCATACCAACCGATTTCCATAGTTTGTTATTCATTGGTCATGACCCTGCTAACTTATGGCACAACCTTGTATACGGGGCCGCATACTTCTTGCCAGTCTACGCAGTAACGTTCGTTGTTGGTGGGTTTTGGGAGGTCTTGTTTGCTTCGGTTAGAGGTCATGAGGTTAATGAGGGTTTCTTTGTTACGTCAATCTTGTTCGCATTGATCTGCCCACCTGACTTGCCACTATGGCAGGTCGCTTTAGGGATTTCTTTTGGTGTTGTCATCGGTAAAGAGATCTTTGGTGGCACGGGTAAAAACTTCCTGAATCCAGCGCTAACCGGCCGTGCTTTTTTGTACTTCGCCTACCCAGCTGAGATCTCGGGAGATGCAGTTTGGACAGCGGTTGACGGCTTCTCTGGTGCTACATCACTAAGTCTTGCAGCAAGTGGTGGTGCTGATGCAATTATTGCTGGCAATATCACTTGGTTGGATGCTTTCTTTGGGACCGTTCAGGGCTCAATGGGCGAGACGTCTACTTTAGCGATCCTGATTGGTGGTGCGGTGCTTTTGGCTACGCGTATAGCTTCGCTCCGAATTGTACTTGGTGTGTTTTTTGGTATGGTCGCGATGTCAACCTTGCTCAATATGGTTGGTTCGGACACAAATCCAATGTTTAGCCTGCCGTTTTACTGGCATTTTGTAATCGGTGGTTTTGCATTTGGTATGATTTTCATGGCGACAGACCCTGTTTCAGCATCTATGACGAATACGGGTAAGTGGTTCTATGGAGCCTTGATTGGTGTGATGACTGTACTTATTCGCGTCGTGAACCCTGCTTTCCCAGAGGGGATCATGCTGGCAATTCTATTTGCAAACCTGTTTGCACCCTACATTGATCATTTGGTCGTACAGGCGAATATCAAAAGGAGGTTAGCTCGTGTCTAGCAAAGAAACTATGGGTAAAACCTTCACAGTTGCTTTTCTTTTGT
>NZ_LWFU01000794.1:0-316 GCF_001635135.1 Oleiphilus sp. HI0080 | reverse complement strand
CTTTAGAGGTTCAGGGTGATCACGTCTATCTCACCACTCAGATGAGGCAGCCCGAGCTCGATGCAGAGCACTTCTATATCGAGTATTGGCATGTCATCTGGCATCGCTTTGGCTGTTGGTATATCGATCAACCCATCAAGCTCGTCAGCGCCTACATTAATTACACACCCATTGATCCAATCGAGTTTTCACTATTGTTTCGCTGCCCGACCAATTTCAAAAGCCGCTTCAATCGGCTGGTGTTCCATCGTGACTATCTCGATATGCCGCTGGTCAAAACGCCAACGGATCTAAGCAATTTTTTAAGTAACGCGCC
>NZ_LWFU01000793.1:0-360 GCF_001635135.1 Oleiphilus sp. HI0080 | reverse complement strand
AACTAGGGCGTTCCAATAATCGTTGTTGAAGGGGTCGGTGATATAGGCAGTTATAATCGAGTTGGAAGTTTCTATCAATAATCCAGAATCCCGGAGTTTCAGTAGGGAGGCAATGTGAAAGGGATTATGTAGATCTTGGATTCCGTCGATTTTTCCGAATGATGGTGTTATGCCTGAGAAAAGAAAAATGCTTTTTCCCTCCAAAAAATGGACAAGTAACAGCTTGTCATCGTTGTCTAGTTTTTTCGCATCTTTACGAGTGACGTATGAGCTCTCCAAAAATTTATTTACGAGCTTTAGCAAGGTTTCGGGCATGATTTCTTGATAAATGCTACGGGTTTTCATGGAGTTTTCTCCTAT
>NZ_LWFU01000792.1:0-510 GCF_001635135.1 Oleiphilus sp. HI0080 | reverse complement strand
GCCCTATGGTCAAGGCACCGTGTCCGCCCATGGAATGCCCCATAATCGCAGCATTACCTTGCATTCCTAGCTGGCCAGACAGTAGTTCGGGCAACTCATAGACGATATAATCATACATGTGATAATGCTGATTCCACGGCGCTTGTGTCGCATTCACGTAAAACCCCGCACCATGTCCGAAATCATACGATTTATCTGCATCATCGGGCACATCCTCGCCACGCGGGCTCGTATCAGGTGCAACAAGAATCAAGCCCAGATCTGAGGCAATTCGGTGCGCACCTGCTTTTTGCATAAAATTCTCGTCGGTACACGTCAGCCCAGATAGCCAATAAACAACAGGCGTATTTTTTAACGCTTCCTCGTTTTTTAGAGCGCAAGGCGGAACAAACACGGAAAAAATCATGTCGCAATGATTCACCGCCGAGGCATGCCTGTAACGCACGTATCGCCCCTCAAACGATGACTGCTGACTCAGTAACTCCACGAACTCACTCCTCTATCAAGCAG
>NZ_LWFU01000791.1:0-3794 GCF_001635135.1 Oleiphilus sp. HI0080 | reverse complement strand
CGTAATAGATATGAGCTTTGAATGCACCTTCAGCCCCGGAACACCAAAGATAACATTTACTCCGCCATCGGTGAGCTGATTCGCCCAAGC
Organism: Oleiphilus sp. HI0080; assembly: GCF_001635135.1. NCBI lineage: Bacteria > Pseudomonadati > Pseudomonadota > Gammaproteobacteria > Oceanospirillales > Oleiphilaceae > Oleiphilus > Oleiphilus sp. HI0080. The sequence goes on along the minus strand of NZ_LWFU01000791.1, from coordinate 3,704 downwards.
GATATTATTCGCCTCGTCGAAGCGCGCTTGCAACTCAACCACAGCAGTCACGTCTTTGAAATTGCTTTTCGCCGACAGCAAAGCATCGACAATTCTGGATTGCTTGGCCGCACGATACAAACAGATCTTGATCGATTTTACGGCAGGGTCAATCGCGGCTGTCTTTAATAAATCGATCACTGTATCGAATGAGTGGTATGGGTAATACAGCATAAGATCGCGCTCACGTACCACATCAAAAAGGTTACCCTCTTTACCGATCAGTGAGGCGTGTGGCACCGGCGGCAAAGGTTTGATATCAATATAAGCGGGGCCAACACTTGGAAAACCAATGAAGTCTTTTGAGTTATGGTAACGACTACCCGGCATTAAGCTGTCGTATTTACTTAAGCCGAGCCGCTTCTTCAACAGGACCAGCATATATTCCGGCATTGCCCCGTCATACACTAAGCGCTCAGGCTCCCCTGATGCGCGTTTTTTAATCGATTTAGCCATGCGATCAACCAAACTCTGGTTAATCGCTTCATCAAACTCAAGTTCTGCATCTCGTGTTAACTTGAACACGTAAGCCTCGGCCGTTTTTATATCGATAACGCCACGAAAAACATCCGGCAAGTTATGCAGAATAATGTCTTCCAATACCGAAAACACCTTGGCAGTTCGTCCTGTGCGCGGGGGTAGCTGCACAAACCGAGACAATCGATCTGTTGGCACCTCCAGCACGGCAAATCGCTCCTGATCATCCTGACTAACTACCCGAACAAGCAGGTAGATCATGCCATCCTGAATCTTTGGAAAGGGCCGGTCACTCTTCAAAAAAAGTGGGTCTAACTCGGGTAGAAGCTGCTCTTGAAACAGTCGTTTCGCCTCAGCGCCTTGCTTTTCATCAAACTGCTCGGCAGTGATGATGTAGATATTCCGGCGGCGTAGCGCACGCAATACATCTTTATAGGTTTTGTCGAACTGTATTTGTAGCTTCCGTGTGCAATCTTGAATCATCGTCAAGTGCTCACGATAGCGTTGTTTGTCTTCCGCAGATTTCGAAAACACGGCTAGCCGGCTAACATCCGCAACCCGCACGCGGAAAAACTCATCTAAATTATTCGAGAAAATGCCTAGGTATCGAAGACGCTGAATTTCAGGTACATCGTCATTGCCCGCCTCTTGCAGCACCCGCTCGTTAAACGCCAACCAACTCAATTCTTTTGAGTAATATGGTACTTCGCTCGAACTAGACGTCAGATTCAAACCTTGCTCCCTTGCACTGTTGGTTGTATCGCTCGGTGTTATTTAAAACGCAAAAGGGCGCCTCACACAAGTGAGGCGCCCTGTTCAGATGATATGCATCAATATGTCAGTTATATGACAATAGCCTTAAAACGGCATGCCAGACATCAAAAAGTGCGCGTAGATCGATGCAACGTAGCCTAGCGCAATCGCCCAAGTCCACTTCAAATGCCCAAAGAACGTATACATGCCTCGTGCCTGCCCCATAAGCGCAACACCGGCAGCCGAGCCGATCGACAGCAATGAACCACCAACACCGGCGGTGAGTGTTACAAGCAACCATTGGTTAATCGACATGCTTGGATCCATCGTCAACACAGCAAACATCACAGGAATGTTATCGACAATCGCTGACAGAATACCGACCAAGATATTCGCCCAACTGGTGCCCATTTCCTGATACATAAATACCGAAGCGAGATTGAGATAGCCAAAAGCACTTAGACCACCGACACACAACACCACGCCATAGAAGAACATCAAGGTATCCCATTCGGCGCGCTGTAATTGATCGAAAATATCGAACTGCCCTTCTGAGTGAGCCTCACTGGATCCCGCGTGCTGCTCGATCGTATCGTGCGGCAAGTCGCCTTTCAGCTTCAGGTAGTAACCGTAAAGTTTTAGTACCCCTAAACCCGTCATCATACCGACCATGGACGGAAGATGGAGCGCACTATGAAATGTAACTGCCATTGCAATTGTGCCTAAGAAAAGGAAGATAACAGTGACTCCGCCACGCTTGATTCTTACTTCTTCGGTAACCCCCTCTGGTTGCCCTTTTGGTAAAAACAACGACATGAGAATTGCCGGCACAAGCCAGTTAACAATGGCCGGCACAAGTAACGCAAAAAACCCGAGAAACTCGACCTTACCTTTCTGCCAAACCATAAGTGTTGTGATGTCACCAAACGGGCTGAAAGCACCACCCGCATTTGCTGCGATAACAATATTCACACAGCCCATGCCGATAAAAGTCTTGTTATCGCCACCAACCGCCATAACGACCGCCGCCATGACCAATGCCGTCGTTAGATTATCCGCGATGGGAGAAATACAGAAGGCCAGTAAGCCGGTAATCCAGAAGATAGATTTTAATGAATAACCCCGAGAGACCAGCACCGAGCGCAGAGCAGCAAATACATTACGTTCCTGCATTGTGTTTACGTAGGTCATCGCAGCAAGTAGAAAGAGCAACAGTTCGGCGTATTCGAGGATATTATGCTGAATCATGGTATGCGCACTCGTCGTATCGCCCGCCATGTTGTAGGAGATCGCAACGAACACCCATATGATGCCCGCAGCCACCATGACCGGCTTGGACTTACGCAGATGCAAAAACTCTTCGCCGATAACCAGCATGTAGGCCAAGACAAAAATCAAAATCGACAAACCACCCAACCAGGTCGCGGTTAGATCCAGCATGGTGACTTCGCCACCACTTGCTAGAGCATTTGTTGCACCTGCACTCAACACAAGTGCGAATAGTGCTTTCACTGCTGCTTTCATGTTTTCCTCTACTCGTAAGCTAAATCAATCACTCTACAAAACGAAAAAGCCACCGAGTACTGAAAACTGTGCTCGGTGGCCAAAAAATTTGGATTGTAAATCGGCGGCGCGATTCTACTTTAAAACTTACTCAACCAAAACGTCTATCGTGTCTTCTTTGTAAACATTGTTGTTCTCGTCGTCGTAAACCGCTTCAATTTCTGTACGGCCAATCTGGTTAAAGCTGACTTCGCCTTTGTCTGCGCCATCATTACTGATGGTTGCTGCGCTTCCAGAAATAGTGGATCTCACTGACCAATCAGTAAACTCGCTATCGGTTACATCCAGTTCACTGGCATCGCTGTATCGAAGAAACGCTCTTAGCTCGATCGGGCTGTCTGACGTTTCAAAAGGACCAGCAGGGCTTGTACTCGCGTTTTCATAACGAATAATAAGCTCGGAGACCGTTTTTGGCTCAGTCACTGTCACCGTGACAGGACTTGTCGTAAGACCGCCACAACTTGCCGTAATCACAGTGCTACCCACCGCCGATCCAGCTGTAACGACCCCTGAAGAATCAATCGTCAACACGCCGGTTGGGTTATCCGTATAGTTGGCAATTGTGGATACATTCCGCGTCTCACTCGAATCTGTCACGTTCACCGTGAGACTTTTCGAGGCCGCTATGTCGAGACTGAAATCCGCATCAGGCGCTAACGTAATTGCCGTGAGACTATCGGAAACAACTAAAGCCTGAGATGCGACTTGCCCTCGGTAAGTCGCCTCAAGCGTCACATTGCCGGCATCTAGCGTATCGAGAACACCGCTACCGTTGATCTTCGCGATAGCAATATCTGAGCTACTCCATACAGTCACAAGCTCACTGACATTACTTGTACGGCCGTCATCATAAGTGCCATCAACGCGCAACG
>NZ_LWFU01000790.1:0-609 GCF_001635135.1 Oleiphilus sp. HI0080 | reverse complement strand
AATGCGTTTGTGGACCAAGCTAGAGCAGCGTATCAAAAATAGTAAAATGGGGGAGGTGATCTATCAAGAGTTGCCGCTTCATGTGCGCGCTATCCGTGATTTGGTCAAACCTCAAACCGAGAAAATTCGTATCGACTCCAAAGAGAGCTTTGCCAAGGTAAAGGAGTTTTCTGAGAATTTTCTGATTGATGTGAGTTCTCGCCTTGAGTATTACCCCGGAGAGCGTCCGATTTTTGATCTTTATGGTATTGAAGACGAAATCCAGAAAGCGCTGAGTCGAAAGGTACAGCTGAAGTCCGGTGGTTATCTGATCATTGATCAAACCGAAGCCATGACAACCATCGATGTAAATACGGGTGGATTTGTCGGGCATCGCAACCTAGAAGAGACAATCTTTAAAACCAATCTTGAAGCGGCCAGAACAATCGGTCGTCAACTTCGGCTTCGCAATCTTGGCGGAATCATCATTCTCGATTTTATTGATATGGATGACGAAGAGCATCAGCGCCAAGTATTAAGAATGCTGGAAAAGATGCTTGAGCGCGACCATGCACGAACGACAATCAGTTGTGTGTCTGAGCTTGGATTGGTGGAGATGACGCGTAAGCG
>NZ_LWFU01000789.1:0-426 GCF_001635135.1 Oleiphilus sp. HI0080 | reverse complement strand
CCGGTATCAACGAAATATGCCATACGCATCGAGCTTTGGTCTTTAATGAANGGCAGAGGAAAAATGATCTCAGCGCTATTTTCGAACAACAAATTACCACCAAATGGGTCAGAAGAGGCAAACGCAGCCTGCTCTGTTGTTCTGGGACCAAGCGAATTGTTTTCATAGCCGCGCACAGAGTTTATGCCACCAGCATAATAATGCTCGTAAAAAGGCAGTTCGCCTGTATCTCCGTATGCTCCGCCATAAGCCCACTCATTACGAAGACGAAACACAAACTCATGGGATTCACTTAATGGCACATAGAAATTCGAATTGTACCGAAGCTTATAAAACGACAGATCGCTTGCGGGAACCGTGATCTCACCAGAAAGCCCCTGACGCCAACCAGCAGTCGGAAACATTCCGCGATTTAATGTACTTCGC
>NZ_LWFU01000788.1:0-1082 GCF_001635135.1 Oleiphilus sp. HI0080 | reverse complement strand
TCTGCAAAGACGGCAGACAGGCTTACTGGGTGTGCACGCTGATTGAAGAATCAGAAGCACTGCAATGCCAGGCTGCTGAGGCTAGCGCGCAATGGCTCGCCTCAGAGCTAAGCGACCTCACTGTCGGGCTTATCCATGGTCGAATGAAGGCAGATGAGAAGACCTTGATCATGGAGCAGTTTAAGGCTGGCAACATTGATCTGCTCGTCGCCACAACGGTGATCGAGGTTGGCGTAGACGTCCCCAATGCCTCACTCATCATAATTGAGAACCCTGAACGCCTTGGCCTGGCACAGCTGCACCAATTACGCGGTCGCGTCGGCCGCGGCGAGTACAAAAGTTATTGCGCACTGATGTACCATCCGCCGCTATCACAAAATGGTAAAGAGCGCCTCGGCGCAATGCGCGATACAAATGACGGTTTTAAAATTGCCGAAAAGGATCTGGAGATTCGCGGCCCAGGCGAAGTCTTAGGCACTAAACAAACGGGCTTAATCTCGTTCCGGATAGCCGACCTTGAACGCGATAGCGAGTGGCTAGATTCCGTAAAACACGCCGCGCTAGAGATGCAGAAACATCCCAGACAAACCAAAGACTTAATTCGCCGCTGGGTTGGCAGTCGCCAGCAATTTGCAGAAGTCTAAACGCTACAGCTCACTGATGAAGCATGTCAGCGCGCATAGGTGCCAACTTCGCTAACAAGCGATTCTGAGCCGATAGTGAAATATCCGATTGCTCCATCGCCTTCTGTAGTATTTCGACAACCGCATTAAAATCTGCTGCCGATATATCCATTCCTTTGTGTACGTCTTTCATTGTGTCACCAGAATAAACACAGGGGCCGCCAGAGACTTCGCAAAACTGCTCAACGACTTTTTCGTAGAAGCGATCGAGATCTGTCTCCGTAAATGCCTGCTCTGTTCGCTCGTCTTTGATCAAGATTCGAACAAACCTATCTGCAATCTCCTCAACCCCCTTCTGCCCGCCAAGCTCCTCGAAGAGTGATCCGCGACTCTGCGTAGTCTGGCATCCGGCAATCAAGCCAACAATGAGAAAAATACAAAGATACTTATGCATGAGAG
>NZ_LWFU01000787.1:0-995 GCF_001635135.1 Oleiphilus sp. HI0080 | reverse complement strand
CTAGTCTTTGTATGTGGGAAGCAATTAAGTTTGCATCGACGGTTACGAAACGCTTTGATTTTGAGGGGTCAATGATTGAGCCCATCGAACGATTTTTTAGAGGTTTTGGTGCGATGCAAAAGCCCTATTTTCAGATTTCGCATACACCAAATCGTTGGCTTCGTTTAGCTAAAGCACTTAAGGCTGCTCGTTAATGTTGACGGTTACAGCACCAACTCAGGTTAAGCCTTTTCTTGATTACACGCTAAGTATCGTTTTTGATGAATGGTTAGGGCAGGAATACAGGGTTGAATATAAGGACTGTGATAGGGTAATTATTTCGCTCGATAATCACTCTCAGTCTATACAGATACAGACGAATTTTATAATTGAATTGGAATGTAATGAAATCTCGGCTTTCGATTTTTCTGACCACCAAGTCGAATGTTTATTTCTAAAGTCACTAGAGTTAGGTCTGGAAGAACAGTCCGGCTTTAAAGACAAAAACGACATCCCTGTTATGTTTGGTTCGCCAAACCTAAAGATTGGCTCGAATATTAAGATTGATTTTGACTTGTTCGGTACCATCTTCTTTATGCTCAGTCGCTTTGAAGAGTTAGTCAGTCCTGAGCGAGATCAGCACGATAGATTCCCAGCTAAGGCTTCTCTTGCATATAAATATGGCTTTCTTGAACGTCCGATAGTCGACGAGTATGTCGAATTGTTATGGGCTTGTATGACCAAGCTTTGGCCAGAGCTACAACGAAAAGAGCGCACCCCAAAAATATTTGTTAGCTGTGATGCAGATACGCCATTTGACCCGACAGTAAAGACCTTACCAAGATTACTACGAACGTGTGCTGCAGACCTGCTTAAACGAAAAAGTGTTACTGAAGCGTTAAAGCGCATACAGCGATATCATTTCAATAAAAAAGGTGATTTTCGGTTTGACCCAAATTACACCTTTGATTGGTACATGGATGTGTGTGAGCAGAATGGTTTAAAAGCGGCTTTTT
>NZ_LWFU01000786.1:0-332 GCF_001635135.1 Oleiphilus sp. HI0080 | reverse complement strand
GTGGCTCATGACGCGCGCGCGAATATTGACACTTTTGCCGACGTAAAGCAGGGTGCCGTTCTCGTCATAAAAGTAATAGACGCCGGCCGCTTGAGGCAGCGCTTTGACTTGTGCTTGTTTGATCTTTGGCGGCAGAGAGGGTGTCTTTAAAATCGGGCCGAGTGCACTTGCGAGTTCTTCATCAGAGTAAAGCTGCGTGGATTTAACAAACAGCTTCCAGATGATGTCCGCATCGTCCATTGCGCGATGTCGGTTCTCAATTGAAAAGTCAAAACGTTTGATGATTTGATCAATGCCATGGCGCTTAAATTGCGGGTACAGGGCACGGCTGA
>NZ_LWFU01000785.1:0-317 GCF_001635135.1 Oleiphilus sp. HI0080 | reverse complement strand
AATAAGTACGCTTAGCGTCAGAGTGACGCCAAGCCTTTCTCGAGGTCAGAAATAATATCTTGAGGATTTTCGAGACCAACTGAAACACGGATCAGGTTTTCGCTAATTCCCGCTCTTTCTTTTTCCTCATCCGACAAACGGCCATGCGTCGTAGTCGCCGGATGCGTGATAGTGGTTTTTGCATCACCGAGATTTGCCGTCAGCGAAATAAACTCCGTACCATCAATAACAGCCCAAGCCTCACTTCGCCCACCTACTACCCGAAACGATAGTACGCCACTCGAACCAGACTGCTGTTGCTTGGCCAGCTCATAATA
>NZ_LWFU01000784.1:0-495 GCF_001635135.1 Oleiphilus sp. HI0080 | reverse complement strand
TAGGTGACGCTGCTTGAAACAAAAACCATAGAAGCGGAATACTCTTTGTCTCTCGCCGCTCTAAGATGCGGCAAGGCTATTTTCGACACCGCCAACGCACCAAAATAATTCGTTTCGAACACACGTCGCGCCATTGCGGGGTCTATGTCGTTGCTATCCATATATTCGCAGGTGCCCGCGTTAATAATGACGCTACTCACATGATCGACGGCATTGCTTAAGTGTTCCTCAGCTTGCACCAAAGATTTTGCGTCAGACACATCCATCGGCAGCACAGTACAAGGCGTGCCGAACTTCTCTATCTCAGCTTTGAGAGAGGCGAGTTTATCGGCTGAACGCGCACTAATAACGACGCCGTCCGATAGACTATTTTTCGCATAATGCAGGGCTAGTGCACGGCCGATTCCTGTGCTGGCACCAACGATCCACACATTGGATTGCTTGTTACTGTTTGTTTGCTTCTTCACCGTACTCACGCCACCCTTTTTTTCAAAG
>NZ_LWFU01000783.1:0-289 GCF_001635135.1 Oleiphilus sp. HI0080 | reverse complement strand
ACCGCGATGCGGTTTATCCTGAAAAGTAATGCTTTGAACAAGCTTCAAATTCAAATGCCCCTGAAAACCCCCAGAACCTGAATGACCAAAATTGTAAAAACCTTCTGCCACAGAACCTTCTGGAAAGGCCCCTTTAAACTCAAAAACACTGCCACCGGAGAAAACAATCGTCGTCAGAGGCCCCCAACGACTCAAGATCTCAAGCAGCCCCTGCGCTTGATCACCATGAATAGCTTTATATGCTTGCATACCCTCACCTCTTAGAATGTATACGTTGCGGCCAAGATAA
>NZ_LWFU01000782.1:0-851 GCF_001635135.1 Oleiphilus sp. HI0080 | reverse complement strand
TCGTAACCCGAAGAGCAACAAATTAAAGGAACGAAGTTCCAGTTCGAAAAGAAAACTTAAGCGCCGAACTAAAACCTGATAACCATATCAAAAAAAACCGCTCAAACGAGCGGCTTTAAAACGGAACTAAACCAACAAACCAGTAATCAGTGTCCTGATATCGTCCAGTTCGTGTACGTTTCCATGTCGGTCCAATACAGCTCGCCAATTGACACACCAGTGTCCCCAAACGATAACGCGCCAATTTCACGGTCACCTTTGAAGATGGTATTCATTGCAACGCCGTCAAGACCAATATCATTGGCCATAGCTACTGGATTAGCATAAGCCGACCCACCGGCAGCAGCGGCTAAACCTGCGGCATCAAAGCCCGCCGTATTTCTTACAGCAAAGATCTGACGCTTGGACTGCGCGAAACCGAAGGCAAAGTTACCATCCAAGTCCGTCACATCGCCACGCACGTTGTTAATCTTCATGTTATCGACCTTAACACCAGAAAGACCATCCCAGTTATCGATGTAAACATCAAGATCCGTCACATTAAAATACGTATTCCAGTTAATCTTCGAATCTGCCGCGCCAATTGTTGGCGTTGCTGTACCTGTTCCGAAACCATTACCATTGTTTTCGATATGGATGTCCACCGGCCCAAGATAACCATTGATGGATAGATCGGAGATCAACACTGTTGTTCCAGTATCACCATCGGGATCAACCCCATTCGAAGTGTGACCCGTAAAGCTATCACCAATCGAATCACCCGCAGCAAACGTTGAAGCAGCTAGACCAACAGCATCAATGCTAAAGTTGAAATCTTTCCCTTTCGTCCAGCCATTACCGAACAGATCATC
>NZ_LWFU01000781.1:0-11839 GCF_001635135.1 Oleiphilus sp. HI0080 | reverse complement strand
CTCGATGCTAATTTCGTGGTGCTACTCGGTAGCAATGCTTCCGGAAAAACGAGCTTTCTAGAAAGCATCTATACCTTGCTGAATGGAAAATCTTTTCGTACTAGCAAGACGAAGAATATTATTTCTAATATTGGGTCGTATGAAGAGTTTGTCCTACGCGGAGTGATTTGTGGCGTTGGCAGGGCGGGGAATGGTCGCCGTGTTATTGCCTTAAAAAAATCGATAAGCGATCGCTATGTAGCGAAAATCGATGGTGAGCATGCGGCAAGTATTGCGGAGATCGCTTGGGTGTTGCCGACTCAGATTGTCGAGCCAAGAAGTTTTAACTTATTAGAAGGTGGTGCTAGTTCCCGTAGAAGGTTATTCGATTGGTTAGTGTTCCACGTGGAACATTCTTTTGGCGACGTTTGGAAACGATACACTGGTGTTTTAAAGCAGAGAGCAGCGCTGTTGAAGCAAAGTCGGCCTGACGAGCAGCTAATTGCAGTTTGGGATCAGCAGTTGGCGGAGCTCGGCGAGCGTATTCATTGTCTCAGAGCGCCGATTATAGAGCGGGTGATTGAGACCTTTTGGTTAAGGGCATCTCGTTTATTTGGGGAAGAGGTACTGGAACGTCTTCAGGTAAGCTATTCACGGGGTTGGTCCAACAGTGAATCTCTTTTTGATTCTCTTATCGCTAGTCGCGGCAAGGATATTAAAAGACGCACCACGCACTATGGTGCTCATCGGGCAGACTTGAAGTTCAGTTACGATGGTCTTCCTGTCCAAGAAGGTTTGTCGAGGGGGCAGCAAAAACTGTTAGTGTTGGCGCTGCATCTGGCTCAGATTGAAGTGTTGTATGGTGCCACAGACAAAGCTTGTATGTTGCTTTTGGATGATCTCGCGTCAGAGTTAGACGAAGCGAATTTGGAAGTTTTGCTTGGTCAATTGCAAGGGCTTGAGACATGTGTAATTGCCACCGGGCTCGATCATTCATTGTATGAGCGCTTGATTTCCAAGCTAGATTTATCACACAAAACAAGAATGTTTCACGTGGAACATGGTAAGATAACGCCGCTAATACATTAACTATAAAGACTTAGATATCTCAGGAAACACAATGAGTGATACCCCTAATTCGTACGACTCCTCAAGCATTAAAGTCCTCAAAGGTCTAGACGCTGTTAGGAAAAGACCAGGCATGTACATCGGTGATACTGACGATGGGACAGGCTTACACCACATGGTCTTTGAAGTTGTAGATAACTCGATTGATGAGGCTTTGGCCGGATACTGTTCCGAGATCAAGATTGTAATTCATGAAGATGAATCTATCACGGTTTCTGATGATGGCCGCGGCATTCCAACAGACATCCATGAAGAAGAAGGGATTTCTGCCGCCGAAGTAATTATGACCGTTCTCCACGCTGGCGGTAAGTTCGATGACAATACTTATAAAGTTTCAGGTGGCCTGCATGGTGTAGGTGTATCGGTTGTTAACGCGTTGTCTAGTCTTCTAAAGCTAACGATTAGAAGAAACGGAGAAGTACACGAACAGGTATATCACGATGGTGTTCCTCAAGAGCGTTTGAAAGTTGTCGGTACAACCGAGAGCAGCGGTACACAAGTACATTTTAAACCTTCGCCACAGACGTTCACTAACATTAAGTTTCACTATGATCTTCTTGCTAAGCGAATTCGAGAGTTAGCGTTTCTTAACTCAGGGGTCTGTATTGTTCTTCATGATGAGCGCTCTGGTAAAGAAGAGCGATTTGAATATGAAGGTGGTTTAAAGGCATTTGTCGAATATTTGAATACAAATAAGTCGACGATCAACCAAGTTTTCTATTTCTCTACACAGCGTGAAGATGGAGTAGGAGTCGAGGTCGCACTCCAGTGGAATGATGGATTCCAAGAAAATATCTATTGTTTTACAAACAATATCCCACAGCGCGATGGTGGTACTCACTTAGCTGGGTTTAGAGCGTCACTTACTCGTTCGCTCAATCAGTACATTGATCGCGAAGGACTTGGGAAAAACGCAAAAGTTGCAACTTCCGGAGATGACGCTCGAGAAGGACTGACGGCCGTGATCTCGGTAAAAGTACCAGATCCTAAATTTTCTTCTCAAACGAAAGATAAGCTTGTTTCATCTGAAGTTAAGTCTGCTGTAGAGCAGGAGATGAACTCGTCGTTTGGTGAATATCTGATGGAGGCCCCACAAGAAGCTAAATTGATCGTGGGTAAAATGATCGAAGCTGCTCGAGCTCGAGAGGCGGCGAGAAAGGCACGTGAGATGACCCGCCGAAAGGGTGCTCTAGATATTGCGGGATTACCTGGAAAACTAGCCGATTGCCAGGAAAAAGATCCTGCCTTGTCCGAACTTTACATAGTGGAGGGTGATTCTGCAGGAGGTTCAGCGAAGCAAGGACGTGATCGAAAAACTCAAGCTATCCTTCCCCTCAAGGGTAAAATTCTCAATGTGGAAAAAGCTCGGTTCGACAAAATGCTTTCTTCTGCAGAGGTAGGAACGCTGATTACGGCTCTTGGTTGTGGGATCGGACGTGAAGAATATAATATTGAAAAACTCAGATACCACAGCATCATTATTATGACGGATGCTGATGTTGACGGTTCGCACATTCGTACATTGTTGCTGACTTTCTTCTTCAGACAGATGCGTGAAATTATAGAGCGGGGATATGTTTTTATCGCTATGCCTCCTCTATATAAAGTCAAAAAGGGTAAGCAAGAGCAATATTTGAAAGATGAAAAATCGCTTGAAGCGTACCTAACGCAATCGGCTTTAGATGACACTAAGCTATTTGTTAATGAGAGTGCTCCTGCTCTTACTGGAGAAGCATTAGAAACATTGGTAAATAGTTATCGGTTGGCGAAAGACACCATAGGCAAGTTATCACGCAGTTATCCTGAGAAAGCATTGAACGCGCTTTTAAAAGTACGTCGCTTAGATGCTGCATCTTTGAAAGATCAGTCTCAGGTTGAAGAGTGGGTTAGCGCGTTTTCCGAACATCTTGGTTTGGACAAGGCGACCGGAACTAATTACATGGCAAGCGTGTTTGAAGATAAAGAGCACAGCGTTTTCCTGCCTAAGATCGATGTATACGTGCACGGTATTTCTACCAGTTATATTCTTAAGACAGAGTTTATTGAAGGCGGTTCGTATGCTGCCATCTCTAAAACATCTGAGGCTTTACTAGGCTTGCTTGAAGAGTCAGCGTATGTGCAAAAGGGTGAGAAGAAAATACCCGTTTCTGATTTCGGTCAAATGCTCGATTTACTGATGAAAGAAGCACAGCGTGGACTAGCGATTCAGCGTTATAAAGGCTTGGGGGAGATGAATCCTGATCAGTTATGGGAAACGACAATGGATCCGGAGACTCGCCGTATGATGAAGGTGACGATTGAGGATGCTGTCGCGGCAGACCTGATTTTCACAACCTTAATGGGTGATGAAGTGGAACCACGTAGAGATTTCATTCAGTCAAACGCGCTTGAGGTTACTAACCTGGACGTCTAGCAAGACTGTTCCAAGTTTTATTAAAACCATGTTTTTGCTGATGCAACTACATGGTTTTTTTATATGAGGGAAAGGCAATGATCAAACTAGTGAGCATCTCTGACTTAGCAGATTGGCGGGAGGTAGACCGTGTCCAACGCCTTGCTTACTCTTCTGACTTAGTCGAGGATATTGAAGTACTCAAAGAAAAAGCGGATATCCTAGGACACTTCTGCTTCTTGATTCAGGATGAGCTTACGCACCACGTTCTTGGCTACGTACTCGCGCATCCTTACTCTAGGACGCAAATTCCACCCTTAAATTCAAAAAAACTATCCTCTATAAATAGCGAGGAAACGAACGTTTTCCTTCATGATATGGCGTTGAACCCATCTTGTTCTGGAAGAGGTCTTGGTAAGCTTACGGTCGAGCGTTTACTCTCAGAAGTGAAGTCGAAGGGGGCGAAGAGTATGACTTTAGTTGCAGTGCAGGCATCCAGCTCCTTTTGGAGTAAGGTTGCAGGCTTTGAAGTGGTGAACTCTGCAGACGAGGCTAGTTTGGCCAAGTACGGTAACGGCGCAAAAATGATGCGGGTAGAATTATAAAGCGCACCAAAATAACGCAGACGACGTTATTCTAGACCTTCCATATTCTCATCAAATTGCGAAATATCTAACAGATCGTCTTGATCATACAGACTAATTACCAAACCGCTCTTGTTTCCAGTCGGCTAATGTTGTTTTATAGTGCGTGTATAATAAAACGAACACTTGTGTATTAAATAACAATATTTTTGGCAGCCTATTTGCTTTACATTAGGCTTAAACCAAAACAAGCAGTAACCGTTTAGCCCGGAGCTAGTGAATGTCCCTCAGCGAACCAAACAAACTCTCGCAACCAAAAGTACAAGTACAATTAAAAAGCGTCACTAAGGAATTTGACGGCTTTAGAGCTGTAAACGATGTGAGCTTAGAGATATACCAGGGAGAGATATTTGCACTGCTAGGTGCTTCAGGCTGCGGTAAATCGACTCTTCTAAGAATGCTAGCCGGCTTTGAGAGTCTCACTAGCGGAGAGATACTGTTGGATGGCCAATCAATGGCCAGGATTCCCCCTTATCAAAGACCGATCAACATGATGTTTCAGTCATATGCTTTATTTCCGCATATGACCGTTGAACAGAACATCGCATTCGGTTTGAAGCACGATAAGTTGAGCAAACCCGCTATTAAGGCGAAGGTAGCAGAAGTACTGACCTTAGTTAGAATGAGTGAGTATGCGAACCGTAAGCCTCATCAGTTATCCGGTGGACAGCAACAACGCGTGGCGTTAGCGCGGAGTCTCGCTAAAGAACCAAAATTGTTACTCTTAGACGAGCCAATGGGCGCTCTTGATAAGAAGCTTCGTACGCAAATGCAGCTGGAAATCGTCGACATACTTGAGTCTGTTGAAGTGACATGTGTGATGGTTACACACGACCAGGAAGAAGCCATGACCATGGCATCGCGTGTCGGGATTATGGACCAAGGTGTGATTCGTCAAGTTGGTGCGCCGTTTGATGTGTATGAAAACCCCAATAGCCGGATGACAGCGGAGTTTATCGGTTCGGTTAATATCTTTGAAGGTAAGATGTCGAAGGATGAACCTGATCATGCGGAGCTGACTTGTTCCCAGCTCGAAGTTCCGATTCGGGCAGCTCATGGTGTCGTTGGGAATATCGGTATGGACATGGCTTTTGCACTAAGGCCTGAAAAAGTAAGTATCTCGAGAAACAAGCCAGATCAATCATGTAACTACGCTCGGGGAGTGATCAAAGATATAGCCTATCTTGGAAGTCATTCGATCTATCATGTCGATATCGGTGGCGGGAAAATTGTACTTGTCTCTATGGCGAACAGTGATCGCTGGGGTGGGGCGGAAGAACCTCGACTTACGTGGGAAGACGATGTTTATGTAAGTTGGGCAGAAACAAGCGGGGTCGTGTTAACCTCATGAGTTCCTTAGTCAGCACACTTCTTAAACCAACGAGAAAGCTAGGGAAGAAGCTGGTTGTTTTTTTACCTTATTCTTGGCTCTTGTTGTTTTTTCTTGTGCCATTTCTCATTGTTCTACAGATTTCCTTCAGTGAGTCACAAATTGCACAGCCTCCTTATACGCCGTTAACGAGCTTTGTTGACGATGTGTATACGATCAGCCTGAATCTATTTAATTACATAGACTTATATGAGTACGATCTTTACCTAAGCGGCTATATCAGCTCGGTTAAGATCGCTTTTGTTTCGACATTGCTCTGTCTTTTAATTGGCTACCCGATTGCCTATGCGATCGCTAAACTGCCGCCACATTCGAGAAATCTAGCACTGATGCTCGTGATCATGCCGTCATGGACGTCATTTTTGATTCGTATCTATGCTTGGATTGGTATTCTTAAGACCAATGGATTGCTCAACAATGCTTTAATGGGGGTCGGAATCATTGATGAACCCTTGGCGATCCTACATACGCCGATAGCCGTTTATATTGGTATCGTCTATGCCTATCTTCCATTTATGGTACTGCCCATATACACCAACTTAGTTAAGCATGATGGGCGTTTACTTGAAGCAGCGGCCGATCTCGGTGCTACTCCAGTAGGTTCTTTTTTCAAAATAACGTTGCCCCTTTCGATTTCGGGAATTATTGCAGGCTCGATGTTGGTATTTATTCCGTCCGTAGGGGAGTTTGTTATACCTGAGTTGTTAGGTGGTCCCGATACGCTCATGATTGGTAAGTTATTGTGGAGCGAGTTCTTCAATGCCCGCAATTGGCCGGGAGCTGCGGCCGTAGCGGTAATTATGCTCGTATTACTGATTATTCCCATAACGATCTTCCAGCGGTATCAGGCAAAAGATTTTGAGGAGAAAGCCAGTGAGCACGAATAAAACAAATACGCTTTCCTGGGCAATCCTTTTTGGCGGATTTCTATTCCTCTATTTGCCTATCTTTATTTTGATTGTCTACTCGTTTAATGAGTCGCGCTTGGTCACGGTTTGGGCTGGATTCTCTACCAAGTGGTATGGCGAACTGTTTGAAGACGAGCAAATGATGAATGCTGTCTGGATGAGTTTAAAAATTGCTTTTCTGAGCGCTAGCGCGGCTGTGGCACTAGGCACGTTGGCCGCAATAGCGCTGGTTCGATCAGGCGCATTCAAGGGAAAGACCTTATTTACCGGTATGATTACCGCTCCCTTGGTTATGCCCGAGGTGATCACCGGCTTGTCGTTGTTATTGTTGTTTGTGACATTGTCCCAGATGATTGGCTGGCCTTCCGAACGGGGAGCGATGACGATTTGGATTGCACACACAACGTTTAACATGGCTTATGTGGCTGTTGTTGTATCCGCTCGGCTAAGAGAGCTGGACCAACGTCTTGAGGAAGCTGCAATGGATCTTGGCGCGAACAAGTTACAGGTGTTCATATATATCACTTTGCCAATAGTCGCTCCGGCTTTGTTGGCAGGTTGGTTACTCGCTTTTACATTATCACTTGATGATTTGGTCATTGCGAGTTTTGTATCCGGCCCAGGTTCTACTACATTACCAATGGTTGTATTCTCAAGCGTCAGACTTGGAGTGAGCCCTAAGATCAATGCGCTAGCAACGTTGCTAGTGCTTGCGGTATCCGTCGCAGCATTTATTGCTTGGTGGATTATGCGAAGAAATGAATTGCAACGACAAAAGGAGATTCAATCTGCTTACAGTAAGTAGATTAATCAAAGACTTAAGGCATAAAAAACTAAGGCTTAATGGATTATGTGCGGGCTAGTGGAAAACAGACCGCACCTCAAGAAAACCAATAATTGGTGTAATCGAGGAGAACTTATGAAAACGATAAAAAATATTGTACTTGCTAGTACATGTGCGATGGCTTCTGCTGGCGTGTTAGCGGACAAAACCCTTAATGTGTACAACTGGTCTGATTACATTGCTGAAGATACATTAGCGAATTTTGAAGCTGAAACAGGCATCAAGGTTACTTATGATGTTTTCGATAGTAATGACGTTCTAGAGGCTAAGTTGCTTTCTGGTAAAACGGGTTACGATGTAGTTGTTCCTTCCGCTACGTTTATGGCACGACAGATTCAGGCGGGCGTATTTCAAGAATTGGATATGTCAAAACTGCCAAATCACAAGAATCTTGATGCGGCCATGATGGAAAAACTCTCTGCACTAGATCCAAATAACGCGCATTCTGTTCCTTATTTATGGGGTACCACCGGTATTGGTATCAACGTAGGCAAAGTTGCAGAGCGTTTAGGCGAAGACATGCCCACTGATACTTGGGACTTGGTCTTCAAGCCTGAATTAGCGGCAAAGTTAGCCGATTGTGGTATTACTATCTTAGATGCTTGGGATGAACTTGTACCCACGGCACTGAACTACCTAGGCGAAGATCCAAAGTCGACGGATACTAAACTGCTGAATGGTAAGGTAAAAGACCTTCTGGACGGCGTTCGCCCTCACGTTCGTTATTTCCATTCTTCACAGTACATCAATGACTTGGCCAATGGCGATGTTTGTCTCTCAGTTGGCTGGTCGGGTGATATCTTACAAGCCGTTGACCGTGCAGCAGAAGCAGAGAATGGCGTAGAAGTCGCTTATATCATTCCTAAAGAAGGAGCTGGTCTTTGGTTCGACATGCTCGCGATTCCAAAAGATGCAGCAAATTCGGACAATGCACATGCGTTTCTTGATTTCTTGATGCGTAAAGATGTGATTGCCGGTGTTTCGAACTATGTCTGGTACCCGAATGCAGTGCCATCTTCAAAGGAGTTAATTGATGAAGAGATCACATCGGATCCGGCTATTTATCCAACGCCTGAAGTAGAGAAGAACTTGTTTACGTTCCCAGTCTACGGTCCTAAATTTGATCGTGCCGGTTCACGTATGTGGACTGCTTTGAAAAGCGGCAAGTAATAGGATCTTGTAGCAGAGATAGCTACAATAAAAAAACCGGCTTTAAGCCGGTTTTTTTAGGTTTGAGTTTTTTATCGCAGCTTTTCGAGCATCACGTAATACCACATTCCAATTGCCAAGAACTGGTTACCAAGCCATTCCGCACCGGGAACGCGTATGTGCGGACACTCAGCAAAAATATCAAACTCCCTTAGCTCACCATCAAGCGCATTGGCCATAATCTCGCTGATAATGTGTGAGCTTGCAATACCATGACCAGAATACCCTTGGGCATAAAATACGTTTGCTGAAAGTTGGCCAAGCTGAGGAATGCGGTTTATGACAATCCCCATCATGCCACTCCATTGGTAGTCAATTTGAATCCCTTTTAACTTAGGAAATGTCCGCTCAATCGCCGGGCGCAATTCTGCCTCTATATCGCGGGTGGGCTTGCCACTGTAATTAGCGCCACCACCAAAAAGAAGACGTTTGTCGGCGGTCAGGCGATAGTAATCGAGCACGAAACGACAATCGTAGACAGCAAGATCCTTCGGGTTGATTACATTGGCCAACTCTTCGCCTAATGGCGCAGTGGCTACCAACCCGCCAGCGCAAGGAAAAATTTTGCCACCCATTTTTGAGCGTTCGAGCTTATGATAGGCGTTACCCGCGAGCATAACTTTCTTCGCTGTCACTTTACCAAACTCAGTAATCACGGCCGGAGTGACACCGTGCTCGATGTCCGTTACTTTTGAATCTTCGAAGATTCTCACCCCTAAAGAGCTTGCTGCTTCCGCTTCCCCCAGGCATAGATTCGCTGAATGCAGGTGCATATTGCGCTTGTTATAAATAGCACCGTGATAGATGTCAGTATCGAGGTAATCTGGTATCTCTTCGCGCTTGAGTAAACATACGTCATCACCCATTCCACGACGAACGGCTTCGTTGAAGCTAGCCTCTAGCTCCGGCATATGGCTCGGTTTATAAGCAGTATGAAGGTGCCCAAACTTCAGATCGCATTCGATTCCATACTTGGCAATTCGGTTTTTGATAATGTCATGCCCGCGCCACCGCAAGTTCCAAACAAAATCTTCCGCTTCTGTTCCAATGGTTTTCCGCATGTTTTTAACCATTGCCGCATCGCCGGATAAGCTTCCTGTTACTTGACCGCCATTTCTTCCGGTGGCGCCCCAAGCAATTTTGTTCGCTTCAATCACAACAACCGAATAGCCTTTCTCTGCCAGTTCAATTGCCGTATTCACTCCAGTAAAGCCGCCACCAATGATGGCAACGTCGGCTGTAACGTCGCCTTCTAATTTCGGGTAATCACTCTCTTTATTGAGGGTTGCTGTGTAATAGGCAGCGCAGCGATTTTCAGCCATGTTTATCACCAATGTAAAAAATATTAAACGACTAGATTATTATATAACACACCCCTGGGCCTAGAAAGCAAAAACGGCCCAGAGGGCCGTTTTCTCGCGGGTGAGGACTCGTGGTTAAGAGATCGCTTCCGCTGGATCAACCAAGTCGTATCCAAGTGCGTCGCATACTGGGCGGTTAGTCACTTGGCCTTTGTGGACATTCAGACCCGCGAGTAGATGTTTGTCACCCTTTAACGCGGCAAGACCCTGATTCGCAAGCTTGATTGCATAAGGTAGGGTCGCGTTGGTCAGCGCAAACGTCGAGGTACGAGCTACACCGCCCGGCATATTGGCAACACAGTAGTGGACGACGCCATCAATCTCGTAGGTGGGCGCTGCGTGTGTTGTTGCTTTCGATGTTTCAAAACAGCCGCCTTGATCAATCGCAACGTCTACAAGCACAGCTCCATCTTTCATTTCTGAGAGCATTGCTTTTGTAACCAGCTTCGGTGCCGCTGCACCGGGGATAAGTACTGCGCCAATGATGAGATCAGCGCTTATTACTTCAGAATGAATGGCTTCTGACGTGCTGTATAAGGTCTTAATATTGGGGCCAAACATATCGTCGATTTGTTTCAAACGGTCTAAGTTGCGATCAAGAATCGTCACGTCAGCACCCATACCTGCAGCCATTCTAGCAGCATTCAGCCCAACCACACCTCCACCAATAACGCTTACTTTTGCAGGAGATACACCTGGAACACCACCAAGCAACATGCCATTGCCGCCTTGCGCTTTTTCTAGACTGTGCGCACCAGCTTGAATCGCCATACGGCCAGCAACTTCACTCATCGGAGCGAGAAGCGGCAGAGTACCTTTATCGTCAGTAATTGTTTCATAGGCAATGGCGCTAACGCCTGATGCAAGAAGTAACTCTGTTTGAGTTGGGTCTGGAGCTAGATGAAGATAGGTAAAGAGTAGTTGGCCTTCACATAACATTTTACACTCGTTCGGCTGAGGCTCTTTTACCTTAATGATCATCTCTGCACGTTCAAAAATCTCGGGGGCGTCTGATACGATTTCAGCACCAGCGTCCACATATAACTCGTCACTGATACCAATTCCTTCACCGGCATTTGCTTGAATCATCACTTTATGGCCATGTTCTGAGAGCTCTCTTACTCCTGCAGGTGTTAAACCAACTCGATACTCATGATTCTTAATTTCTTTAGGTACACCGATAAGCATTGTTACGTCTCCAAAAGGGTGATTTCAACGAAGAAATAATAGGAAAAAAAGCTCAGAATTATTTATGTATTTTGCCGATATTTTTGTTATTAAGCAGAATAATCTACTGAATACTGGTTATAATTAAGCAAATATTGCTGTTATTGTTGGGGCATACCATAAAGTGGAAGAACGTAAAGAACTCAGTAAGATCGACCTGCACATACTGGACGAACTACAAAAAGACGGGCGTATTAGTTACGCAGAATTGGCGCGTCGAGTGGGTCTGACGACGAGCCCTTGTATGGAACGTGTTAAGCGTTTAGAGAAAGAGGGGATTATCAAAGGCTATACCGCTTTGCTTGATCCGGAATACTTGCATAGCAATCTGATCGTTTTCGTTCAGATTCGGCTAGTACGTATGTCGCACGACATCTTTGAAGAGTTTAAAGAGGCCGCAATCGCCTTGGACGAAGTGCAAGAGTGCTTTTTGATATCCGGTAACTTTGATTATCTGATAAAGGCGAGGGTGGCCAATATGGACCATTATCGAAAATTTCTTGGAGACACGCTTTTGTCTTTACCGGGAGTGCAAGAGTCCACCACTCTTGTGGTGATGGAGCAAGTAAAAGACACCACGTACTTAAAACTTCGCCGAAACTAGCTTTAGACTCTATCAGGTTGATCTGCAGCCAGTAGACAAAGCATATTCGT
Source organism: Oleiphilus sp. HI0080 (assembly GCF_001635135.1). Taxonomy (NCBI): domain Bacteria; kingdom Pseudomonadati; phylum Pseudomonadota; class Gammaproteobacteria; order Oceanospirillales; family Oleiphilaceae; genus Oleiphilus; species Oleiphilus sp. HI0080. Next base: position 103 of record NZ_LWFU01000781.1, on the reverse strand, counting down.
GGCAATGGTCGCACCGGCAAGGGCGGTCATTTCTGCGTGATCATAAGGCGGAGCGACTTCGACAACGTCGCAACCAATGATGTTGAGCCCCGTAAGCCCTTTG
>NZ_LWFU01000780.1:0-478 GCF_001635135.1 Oleiphilus sp. HI0080 | reverse complement strand
AATCATTTCTAGCCTCGGCCATTCTTTCAACGGCTGTTACAGCAACCGTTTCCGGTTCAGCATTAGCTGGCCAAGGATATGCAGACGAGATGGAAGGTAAGCTCAATTCAGCTTGGCTTGATGGAAAAGTAGAAATGGCCTTAATGCTGGACAAAAACCTGAATAACTTTGAGATCGACACCACCGTTGTCGGCACCACCGCATTTCTGACTGGTCGAGTGGACAATGAGCTGGATCAGCGTTTGGCAGAGGAAATTGCCGCAAGCGTTGAAGGTGTCACTGAGGTTGAAAACAACTTAACAGTCGCGCAAGGCTCTGCAGAAGCACCCATTAATGAACAGCTAGTGGATGCGCGTGTCGACGCTGTGCTGGCGATGAAATTGTTGCTTGAAAACGAAGTAACAAGCAAAAACATCGATATCGAAACGGAAGATGGCGTGGTCATTTTGAGTGGCTCAGTGCCAACGCAGGCGGAAGC
>NZ_LWFU01000779.1:0-559 GCF_001635135.1 Oleiphilus sp. HI0080 | reverse complement strand
ACTTGCCGAGTTTTTAGAGTGCGTCCATTATCAGCCTCTCAACACTTCTGATGTCGCTGATTACGCTAAGCTCAAAACCCGCCTTGCTGAGCTAACAGATCATTACGGCTCTGGCGAAAACACCCTCTATTATCTTGCCACTCCACCAAGCCTATTTGACGTCATACCTACCTGTCTTGCGCAAAATGGCATGTCGGAGAGCGTTGAAGGTGGTGCTTGGAAAAGACTGATTGTTGAGAAGCCCATTGGCTACGATTTAGCCTCAGCCAAATCGTTAGATAAGGCGTTGCACGCGAGCTTTTCTGAGCAGCAGATCTTTCGGATAGATCATTATCTCGGCAAAGAGACCGTACAAAACCTCCTGGTGTTTCGCTTTGCGAACGGCATGTTTGAACCTCTGTGGAGTCGTAATTTTGTTGAGTATGTGGAGATTACCGGCGCAGAATCCTTGGGAGTTGAGGGGCGCGGAGGGTATTACGAAGGCGCTGGTGCTTTGCGTGATATGTTTCAAAACCATCTACTGCAAGTGCTTGCGATGGTCGCGATGGAGCCTCCGGCC
>NZ_LWFU01000778.1:0-738 GCF_001635135.1 Oleiphilus sp. HI0080 | reverse complement strand
GATTCCTTTTCAACCAATTTCTGGATTACTGTATCCAAATTAGGCCGAGACTGTTCCAAGAACTCTTGTCGCTTCTCCGCTAATGCTTTATCCAGCTTTGTTTTCAGATAGCGAAACTCTTGAACTTTCTCTTCCAGATCAGCGGCCAGCTTTGCCCGCTCGCTATCGCTCATAATCGCAGCATCATTCTGAAGACGCATTTCCAGTTTCTGGGCCGCCTCACTTACCGCGCGTACTTCAAGATCTTGCTGCTTATAATCTGCAACCATCTTATCAGAATACGCTTGCGCCGCCTTTGAAGAAAAAAGAGCTGCTCTCATGTCAATCAAACCGATTTTGACCTCAGCATTTGCCGAAACAGACGTAAGTGCCAGCACAAAAACCAACGCTAGATATTGTAAGACTTTCATATTGTGTATTCCTCGTACTTAGTTAAAAGGGCTGCCCTAAAGAAAACTGGAAGAACTGCTTTTCGTCTTCAGGAGTGGCATTCATCGCCTTACCAAAACTGAACCCAAGCGGGCCAATAAAGGTGTTCCACTGCAACGCTACGCCGGTTGACCAACGGATTTCGTTCAAATCAAAATCATATCCGCGATTTGTATCGAACACATTACCGGTATCAACGAAATATGCCATACGCATCGAGCTTTGGTCTTTAATGAACGGCAGAGGAAAAATGATCTCAGCGCTATTTTCGAACAACAAATTACCACCAAATGGGTCAGAAGAGGCAAA
>NZ_LWFU01000777.1:0-378 GCF_001635135.1 Oleiphilus sp. HI0080 | reverse complement strand
TGAGTTGACCATTTTGCCCGACATCGAAAAACGACTCGAAGCGTTTGTGCGCTTGGGACATGCAATCATCGTATTTCCCGGTGGTGTTGGAACGGCAGAAGAGATTCTCTATATTCTGGGCGTACTCTTACACCCAAAAAACCGCGATATGCCTTTCCCCTTGGTTTTCAGTGGCCCCGCGTCAAGCAAGGACTACTTCGAGATGATCGATGCCTTCATCGGAAAAACATTGGGAAAAGAAGCGCAAAGTCGCTACAAAATCATTATTGATGATCCTGTTGCGGTCGCCAAGTATGTAAAAACACACTTAGAAGAAGTCAAAGCATACCGACGCAAACGCCGAGACGCCTTTTATTACAACTGGCTGTTAAAAATTGA
>NZ_LWFU01000776.1:0-659 GCF_001635135.1 Oleiphilus sp. HI0080 | reverse complement strand
GGGGCTATTTGCATGTTCACTGGCCTCGTTCGAGAATTTGGTGATCAAAGTGACGTCCAGGCAATTGAACTCGAACACTATCCTGGAATGACGGAGAAACAGCTTCAAAACATTGTTGATCAAGCCAAGCAACGCTGGCCTATATTGGCAAGCTGCATCATTCACAGGATAGGGATGCTAAAGCTGGATGAACAAATTGTCGCGGTAGCAGTCAGCTCCTCCCATCGGGAAGCCGCTTTCGAAGCTTGCAGCTTTATCATGGATTATCTCAAACGCGATGCCACCATTTGGAAAAAGGAAGTCGCAGAGGAGGCGCACTGGGTGGAAGCAAAACAAAGCGATGCAGCCAAAGCCGACTCATGGAACACCTGATCGATGCAAGAATATGTCTTCCGATCGCTTGATCCAGCGATTTTTCCGCTCGCAAAAAAGTTTTACAAGCAATTTGGGCAAACAACAAAGACAAATCGGCAAGATAAAATCTTTGCGGCTTTTGACAACAGTTCAATGCGCGCCTGTTTGCGGATTACGCCCTATGGAGAAGCCCGCTTACTAAGAGGCGTTTTCGTTGCCCCCTCCTACCGAGGTCGTGGGCTCGGATCGGATCTCATTCGCTACGCCCTAGAGCATAGTGAGCTTAATGAGGTCTGGACCTTCCC
>NZ_LWFU01000775.1:0-312 GCF_001635135.1 Oleiphilus sp. HI0080 | reverse complement strand
TAACACCGATATCCGCACCGCCATACTGAACATACGCGGGCACGTCGGTAGCGCGAATAATGATCAACTTAATCGTTTCAATAGTTGTATCAAATATCAATTTACGGCTTGAGCTGAGGTCTTCAACAGGCTCAATACCGGCTTCCGCCAACAGCGGCAACGTTTCTTTCAAAATACGGCCTTTTGATAAGGCGATAACCAGAGAGTCAGACATATCGTATTTAAATCAGTAGCGAACCTAGCCCGGCAAGCGCTGAATTTTTGCTCCCAATAACTGTAACTTTTCTTCAATACATTCGTAACCGCGATCAA
>NZ_LWFU01000774.1:0-1004 GCF_001635135.1 Oleiphilus sp. HI0080 | reverse complement strand
CAGGTAATGAATGCATGTCAGAAACTCAAGAACACCAAGAAAGACGACAGTTCAGCCGAATACTATTCAATGCTGAGTGCACGATAAGTCAAGACGGCATGATGTGGTCGACAGAGTTAGAGGATATCTCGCTAAAAGGCGTGCTGATCAGCAAACCTGAAGGCTTCTCAATGAAAGGGAACAAAGCATTTGATGCAAGTATCAAGCTTGCAGGCGACCAACAGTGCATCAACATGAAACTCGTCTTTTCAAATGAACATAACAACGCATTAGGGTTCAGCTGCGAACACATCGACTTAGACAGCATGACCCATTTGAAAAGACTGGTTGAACTCAATTTAGCTGACGAGGCCCTACTTCATCGAGAACTAAGCGCCCTGAGCAATGCGCATTAGGCTTTGCGCGAGCTAAGAGAGAAGAATAAACCAACCTCTTCAAGCGCCGAGACGGCTCGATCAGAACAACTGCTGAAGAAACTCAGATAAGCTTTTCACTGCTGTTACTTCAATGCCTAGAGCGGTTTCGCGGGGACGATTCCCCCAAGGAACAATTGCCTTCTTAAACCCATGCTTTGCAGCTTCCTGTATTCGCTCCTGCCCGCTGGGTACAGGCCGTACCTCGCCCGACAACCCAAGTTCACCAAAGATAATAACGTCACGCGGCAAACTAACCGTCCGTAAACTGGAAACGATCGCAGCAATCGACGCCAAGTCCGTGCTCGTTTCTGCGGTCTTCACGCCACCGACAAGATTGACGAAAACATCCTGATCACCACAATGCAAACCACCATGACGATGCAACACTGCTAGCAGCATGGATAATCGATTCTGGTCCAAACCAAGCGCCACTCTTTTGGGATAAGAGCCCTGACTTTCATCAACAAGCGCCTGCAACTCCACTAGCAGCGGCCGAGTACCCTCCCAAAGCACAGTAACGGAACTCCCAGGACTGGCTTCTTCGCCTCGATTCAAAAAGATTGCGCTTGGATTTTTAACTTCAATCAA
>NZ_LWFU01000773.1:0-783 GCF_001635135.1 Oleiphilus sp. HI0080 | reverse complement strand
ATTTTAGGATTTATTTGCATATTAAAAAATCTGTACCACTATTGTCGTTACTGACGGCATTCATGACGTCAGTGAAGTGAAAGACTTTCATGGATACTACTCGCACTTATTGCCGGTTACGCCTTTGTAACCGGCTTTTTTTATGCCCAAATGTAAGTCATTTTTCTCGCGTATCCTCTGCCATTTAAGGCTCTCAAACAGATTGGTTTACCCTGCCGCTATACCTAGCAGATATGCCTAGCCGCCATGCCAAGTCGCTAAACACGGTAGTTAGATAGCTTGTGCTATCACGAGGCGTCGGAGGTCCGTGTCTGCTTCCCGGTCCGCTCCATTCATACAGGTCGATAACACCAACAAGGGCGTTTCGGGCTGCTCAGTAAGTTGAAAGCGAGGCGCACTCAGGNGTTGATGCTGAGCAATCTTAAAGCGCACTAGCCTCCCTTCGAAAAAAAGCTCAACGATGTCCCCAATTTCTAGTTGGCTCAGGAAATCAAAATGCGTATCCATATGCGCCTGAATCAAAAATAGCGCGATCGCTCCGTCTTCACTGGAATAAACATTCAGCCCTGGCCCAAAAGAAAGCGCCTCTCCTGAGGCCCCTTGCAGCACATAGTATGTCCTTCCAAATCTCGGAACATTCAACTTAGCGACCGGATAGGTATCGGCCCATGGCCAAGGAAGATGCCGCTCGCCGGTGCGGAGCGTTTTCTCCCAAGCATTCGCTATCAACCACTGCCCAACGATCGCCTTTGCGTTTATGAGACTCGCCTGCATCAAATAAAC
>NZ_LWFU01000772.1:0-2808 GCF_001635135.1 Oleiphilus sp. HI0080 | reverse complement strand
GATGAGAGCATATGATGCGCCTTTCCCCTCCCGAAAATACAAAGCGGGCGCTCGCGCGTTCCCTGCCCTTGTTCCCGTCACTCCAGACAATCCAGCATCCCAAGCCAACAAAGACGCTTGGAAGGTACTGGAAAAGTGGGACAAACCATTTCTAACCACATTTAGCAACGGTGACCCCATCACCCGAGGCGGAGACCGCTTTATGCAAAAACGTGTTCCTGGATCTGTAGGGCAGGATCATATTACTTTGAAAGGCGGGCACTTCTTGCAGGAAGACTCCAGTGCAGAGTTCGCCGCTGCGGTCAATAAGCTTTTGGATAAGATGGCTTATCAGGGCTCTGGTCAAGTAAGTGCGTAACCATGTTTAACCCCGCACACTTTATTTAGGCAAAAAAAAGCCCGCTTCATTGAGCGGGCAGTAAGATCTAAACGAAATCACTAAAAAACTTGGCCTTTTGCGCTGCGGGCCTGAATCGCTGCGCAACCGGTATGTTATAAATATAAGGCCTGAAGCCCCTTTTGTATGTTGTAGAAAATTTGCGTTGTGTAACAATTTATTGCCACTTATGTGATCTACGTCTCGCCAACCAAACCGCACCTCAGCGCCGAAATAATCAACTTCCATCGTCATGCAGCAAGCGGAAAGACTTTTCCTAGCTCAAATTTAGAGTATATACTCTAAATATAGGTTAGAGTTAAAAGTAGCCGTTTCGTTTAATTATCAGAAAGATGAGTAGAATTATGTTGTTCCCCGTTAAAGTCCAATATTACAAAGGCCTTACTAAAGCACTCAAGGTAGCCGCTGCCGTCATACCAATGCCGAAGCCAACATTATTTTCAGGCGCCGACTCCTCACTTGAGCTTTGTGATGCAATAAGCCACCTAGGGATTAAGAAATTATTACTCGTTACCGACAAAGTGTTAGGCGAAATCGGCCTGCTAAAAGATATTCAGGCCCGCCTTGAGAAGCATGGAATCAAAGTAACGATCTATGACGGCATTCTCCCAGACCCAACTTATGATCAAATTGAAAAAGGTCTCGCTTTATTAAATAAGCATCAATGCGAAGGCATTTTGGCCGTTGGCGGGGGCTCTCCAATAGATGCTAGCAAAGCGATCGCTGCACGAGCGACGAACAATAAGTCGTTAGAGAAAATGGCAGGACTATTCAAACTACGCAAAGCACCGTTACCGCTATTTGTTGTTCCAACGACAGCAGGCACAGGTTCGGAGGTAACAATTGTTTCGGTTGTATCAAATCCGGAAACACATCAAAAGACTCCGATCATTGATCCAAAACTCGTACCAGCGATGGCCGCACTCGATGGCAAGCTCATGCTTGGACTGCCACCATTTGTCACCGCCGCGACAGGAATGGATGCACTGACTCATGCTATTGAGTCTTATATTTCAACCAATGCGACAGATGAAACACGAAGCTACGCGCTTGCCGCCACCAAGCTCATCATGGAGAACTTAGAGACTGCAGTTCATGACGGCAAAAACTTAGAAGCCCGCCAAAACATGGCGATGGCCTCATACTATGCAGGCCTTGCTTTCACGAAAGCAGGTGTCGGCTATGTTCATGCGATCGCTCACAATTTTGGCGCCCTCTACGCAACACCTCATGGACTAGCGAACTCAATTGTTTTGCCACACATTCTCGATTATTCAAAGTCAGATATTATCTCAGAACTCGCGACCCTAGCCGAAGCAAGCGGATTGAAAGCAGGACGGGAAAGCAATAATAAATTAGCGGAAAAATTGATCGCCCGCATTCGCGCCATGCTTGTGTCCTTTGAGATCCCAGCGACTCTTGATAGCCTCAAGACGGAGGATATTCCGCGTATCGCAGAACTCGCCCTTGACGAAGCACATGCGAATTATCCTGTACCTAAATACATGGATAAACGAACATGTGAAGCGTTGATATCAAAAATGGTCGCATAAAGAGCAAAACCTTGACAATGCTTAATCAAAAAGGCATAGTCTCGCGTCATTTTTATGGATGGGTGCAGACACAGACGTTTTAGCGCTGCTAGCACCTGTCGTTTTATATCGTTTATTCGCGAAATTTAGGAGCATTACGGTGGCTAACTCCCCCTCTTCAAAGAAACGCGCGCGTCAACAAGAAGTACGCCGCCAACGCAACGCAGGCCAACGATCTATGGTTCGCACTTACATCAAGAAAGTTGATGCACAGATCGCTACAGGCAACTATGACGATGCTCAAGCAGCATTCCAAACAGCGACTCCACTTATCGACAGCATGGTTAACAAGGGTCTATTCCCCAAGAACAAAGCTGCTCGCACAAAGAGTCGCTTAAACGCACGCATCAAAGCATTGAAAGCGTAAGCGTAAGCAAGACATAAAAAAACCGAGTTATTTAACTCGGTTTTTTTATGTCTGCCGAAGGAGTAAACACCACCCACTGGAATCACGTCAACACGAGATTGTCACAGTGAATCAACTCAGGCTCATGACAATACCCGAGCCTTTCGGAAATTTCTGAACTGGCAAGACCTGCAATTCTCTTAGCGTCCTCTGCATTATAGTTTATCAAGCCCCGAGCCAACTCATCTCCATGCTGATCCAAACAGCGCACCATCTCACCGCGACGAAATCGACCCAATACAGAGACAACACCAACAGGCAACAAGCTTTTTCCACCCGCTCTTAGAGCCTTTACGGCGCCGCCATCAAGAACAACATCACCTTTTGTTTGCAGATGGCCTGCAAGCCATTGCTTCCGAGCTAACTGTCGATCCGTACTCGCCCGGAAAAGCGTCCCAACACTCTCTCCTTCA
>NZ_LWFU01000771.1:0-1553 GCF_001635135.1 Oleiphilus sp. HI0080 | reverse complement strand
AAGGATGGTCAGGNGATTGCCGGGGAGGTGGGCTCAAGCCTTGAAGTTTCTTCAGCATCCGTTGTGAGCGCCGGCCAGTACTCAGTTCGGGTAGGCAATGAAGTGGGTTCTGTGATGAGTGTGGCGGCCTCCGTTGCTGTTTCACCTCAGCAAGTGGTCCTTCATGACGTTGCACTGTCGTGGGATATTCCTCTTGAGAGAGAGGACGGTAGTGATCTTTCGTTATATGAAATTAATGGCTATACCATTGTGTACGGTGCGTCTGAGAATCAGCTTGATACAACGGTGAGTATTGTCGGTGGACAGCAAACCTCGTATACGCTGCGAGATCTACAGGCTGGAGCATATTTCTTTGCTATTGCGACCGTTGACAGTGATGGTCTGCAGGGGCGCTACTCGGATGTCGTTGAGGTAGTCGTGAACTAGTGTTGTTTCGCTGTTTCTCCGACGGGGCCCGCTATTAAGCGGGCTTTTTTGTGCAAATTCATTTGTAGCGTCAGCCTAAGGTCTACGCTAAAGTAATTTCCTTTTGAATAATAAGGGATCCGGTAATGTTTGTAAGAAGTCTGTTGTTAGTTGTCATATTTGCCCTTTCTGCTTGTGCGACTGGACCCAGAACGCATGCGATCTTCGAGCCAGACACAGATTTTTCGGTTTTTAGTACGTTTGGGTTTGTCGAATCGCTCGCTTTGGCGGATGGTCAATATAGGGGGATCGAAGAGCGGTATCTTATTGAGTCTATTCGTAAAGAGTTGTCTGCGCGCGGCCTCACGGAATCTCAAGAAGCCGAGTTGCTGGTTAATTTTCATGTATCTCAGAAGGAAAAACTACGAACTACAACGACGCCATCATCAAGTGTAGGTTACTACTCTTACCGCGGTGGGGCTGGATACCATGGCAGTGTTGGGATGTCTTTTGAGACAAGAACCTCGCAATACACAGAAGGGACGCTCAACATCGATGTTATCGATGCGGAGGACAGGCAAGTTATTTGGGAGGGTGTGGCCGTTGGCAGAATGAAAGAGACGCCGCCAGAAGATCTTAAGGGATATATTGGTGGGGTTGTAGAGGCGGTATTTGATCAATACCCGGTAAAACTTCCGGCTGACGAAGAGAGCTAGGTTCGCTGTTGACCGCAGCTTGATTGTTGGCTGTATTTGTCTGGTTTGGCTCTGATAATTTTTGGCGTGATCTCTTTGATTTGCTCGGCTCCGGTTTTTTTGATCAAGGCTCTGCAATTAAGTCGGCGTGGGGTTGCTGCTTTGGCTGGTTTTTTTCGATTACGCCGTCAGAAATCAGGGCTGGAGTTAGACCAAACTGAGTTTGCCGCGGATTCGTTGTATACAAAGAGGGGTGTTGAGATTGGCTACCCAAGCTGAGCTCGAGCTAGGCAAAGTCATCGAGTTTTCCACGGATTCGTTGTATACAAAAAGGGGTGTTGAGATTGGCTCCCCGAGCTGTGCTCGAGCTAGGCAAAGTCATCGAGTTTGCCACGGATTCGTTGTATACAAAGAGGGGTGTTGAGATTGGCTCCCCGAGCTGGGCTCGAACTA
>NZ_LWFU01000770.1:0-10575 GCF_001635135.1 Oleiphilus sp. HI0080 | reverse complement strand
ATAAACCGCAAATTGCCCTCGCTCTAGAAGTTGATGCCCGCTTTCAGGGAAGTCGCTTGGATTGATGGGGGGTGTGTGAGTTCCGCCAGCATGAGAAATGATGCGGCGTTGATCGTCGACTAATGACACATTCTTCAACAGGGAGGCGCTAGACAGGCGTTCAATTTGTTTAGAGAGCGAGTTTCGATCGAGTGTCCTTGATTCCGCGATAGCTTGCGTGGCAGAGAAGACTAGATTCTGGATGGACGTTTCGTAGGCGAGTTGCCGCTGTTCGAGTCCTCTCATTGCAACAAATGTTGTAACGATAAGTGCTGCAGACAAAAGCCCAGTAACACTAATGACCAAAATTCGTGACTTGAGCGTTAGCAATCTCATACGGCGTTTAACACTTATTCTTTTCGCTTTGCGAGGGATCTTATCACGCATTTAAGAGTCTGAGAGTGTATTATGGCGCAATTATTTCGGCTCTGTTATTTGTGAGAGGAAAATGCACTTCCCGACCATTGAAGACTACGTAGGAAACACCCCTTTAGTGAGGCTGCAACGCCTGCCCGGCAATACTTCCAATACGATTTTGGTGAAACTAGAAGGAAACAACCCAGCTGGATCTGTCAAAGACCGTCCCGCTACCAGCATGATCCAGCAAGCCGAGCAGCGCGGCGATATTAAGCCTGGAGATACTCTCATTGAGGCGACGAGCGGCAATACGGGTATTGCACTCGCAATGGCGGCCGCAATCAAAGGCTACAAAATGATTCTGATCATGCCGGATAACGCCACAGAGGAGCGAAAAGCATCCATGGCTGCATACGGCGCGACATTAGTCCCTGTTACGCAAGAAGAAGGCATGGAAGGTGCGCGGGATCTTGCACTCAGGATGCAGGCTGAAGGCAAAGGGCTCGTTTTAAATCAGTTTGGCAATATGGATAACCCATTGGCGCATTATACTGGTACAGGGCCTGAAATCTGGGAGCAATCAAAAGGCGAGATGACGCATTTTGTTAGCTCTATGGGTACGACGGGCACCGTTATGGGGTGTTCACGCTTTTTTAAAGAACAGAATCCGGATATCAAAATTATTGGTCTACAGCCGGAAGATGGTGCCTCGATCCCTGGCATACGACGTTGGCCAAAAGAGTATTTACCGACTATTTTTGAAGCCGATCGCGTCGATCAGATTATGGATATGGGGCAAGACGAGGCCGAAACAACGATGCGAGCACTCGCTGCTCAAGAGGGTATTTTTTGTGGAGTCTCTTCGGGTGGTTCGGTGGCTGCGGCCTTGCGGCTTAATCGGCAACTTGAAAATGCGGTAATCGTCGCCATTATTTGTGACCGAGGTGACCGATACCTTTCATCCGGTGTGTTTCCCGCACCTTAAATACTCTCTGATATTAGTTAGTCGCTCACAAGCAAACGTGTCCGAGTGATTGTCCCGCTTAACATAAAAGGCATTACGGCAAGAAAATATGGCAAGACGACGTAGGAAAAAACTTCCCCAAGAACCCATTGAGTGCGAGATATCTGGTGGTTTAAGTCATGAAGGGCGGGGCATTGCCAAGCTTGACGGTAAAACACAGTTTATTGATGCGGCTCTGCCAGGTGAACGTGTCATGGCGCAGTACGTTGAGCAGCGCGGCAAGTTTGATGAACTCAAAACGGTAGAGGTACTCGAAGCGTCGGCTGAACGTGTTACGCCTCCCTGTGCTGCCGCCGAAATTTGTGGTGGTTGTAGTTTGCAGCACATGGATACTGACGCACAGATTCAGTTTAAAGAAGCGACCCTTCGAGATCATTTCAAACATTTTGGGGAGCTTGAGCCCGAAGAGTGGATCGCTCCTATGACTGGGCCAACCCTCGGATATCGGGGTAAGGCAAGACTTGGCGTGCGGTATGTTGCCAAGAAAGAATCCGTACTGGTGGGTTTCCGAGAAAAGCGCAACAGCTTTCTTGCGGATATGCAGCAATGTGAGGTGCTAAACCCCAAAGTGGGGCATCACCTGCTAGATTTGCGCGAATTGGTTGCAGGTCTCTCAGTTTATCGAGAGCTACCTCAGTTTGAGGTGGCCCTTGGGGAAGACGCTGCTGCGCTTGTGGTGCGTCACATGGCGCCGCTTACCGAGGACGATACCGCTAAGCTGGTTGCTTTTGGGCAGGCACAGGGTTTTCACATCTATTTGCAGCCAAAGGGGGTTGATACCGTCCATCGTATTTGGCCCGAGTCGGCCTCCAAAGATGAAGATCGCTTGCATTACACTCTCGACACACCCGATGGACAGTCCGTAAAACTGGCCTTTCACCCGATGGATTTCACGCAGGTAAACGCGGAAATCAATAAAAAGATGGTGCGCCGTGCACTGGAATGGCTCGACGTGAAACAAGATGAGCGTGTTCTGGATCTATTTTGTGGCTTAGGCAACTTCACGCTACCGTTAGCAACTCAAGCAAAAGAGGTGGTTGGTGTCGAAGGCGATGATGCAATGGTCGTACGTGGCAAGGAAAATGCTTCCTTGAACGGGCTCGACAATGTGCGTTTTTATGGCGCCAATTTGCAAACCGATTTCACCAAGGAAGAGTGGGCGAAAGAAGGCTTCGATAAAATCTTGATAGATCCGCCTCGCTCAGGCGCATTGGATGTGTGTAATTATCTGACAACATTTGGTGCCAAGCGTATCGTGTATGTGTCGTGTAATCCTGCAACCCTGGCACGAGATGCCGGTGTGATTGTAGAAAAAGGCTATCGATTGGTGAAGGCAGGTGTCATGGATATGTTTCCGCATACCTCACATGTTGAATCGATTGCACTCTTTGAAAAGGCATAGAAGAAACGTAGACCTATGGTCAAAGTTCGTGAAGACTACATAGCTAATCGTTCTCCTGAACAGGGGATAGAGCAGTGGCTGATTAACCTTGCTGATGAGACTCAGATAGACGATCTCGACAAGGTTCGTCTAGCTTGTTTTGCAGCCCTCGAATACAGCCAAACGCCCTCTCACCCAGAGCGCTACTGGAGTAATTCAAAACACGATACCTTTCTCATTGGTCTCGAGATGGCACAGATACTCGCCGAGCTCGATCTGGATCAAAACGCGATTATTGCCGCTATTTTGTATCGTGCTGTGCGAGAAGAGAAAGCTACGGTGGATGCCATCCGGAAAAAATTTGGACCAGAAGTCGCAAATTTGATTGATGGTGTTTCTCAGATGGCTGCAATATCGTCGACCCATCAGCCATTCAAGGGGTCGGTTCTTGGGCAGACGCAAGGTCAAATCGACAACGTGCGCAAAATGCTCGTGACCATGATCGATGATGTTCGCGTTGTACTCATCAAGCTTGCCGAGCGCACGTGCGCAATTCGATCTGTGAAAGATGCGACTCCTGACAAGCGACAGCGCGTCGCACGGGAAGTGTTTGATATTTTTGCGCCGCTAGCGCATCGGCTTGGCATCGGCTATATCAAATGGGAGCTCGAGGATCTCAGTTTTCGCTACCTGCACGAAGGTGCGTATAAAAAAATCGCTAAGCTGCTTGATGAAAAACGTATTGCTCGCGACGAGTTTATCGCGGATGTCACCAATACTATCGAGGTAGAGCTAGAAAACGCCCACATTGAAGCGCAGGTGAGCGGCCGCAGTAAGCATATTTACAGTATCTGGCGAAAAATGCGTCGAAAGAATCTCGACTTTTCAGAGATTTACGACATTCGCGCGTTTCGAATTCTCGTTCCTCGTGTGAGTGACTGCTATGCATCCTTAGGTGTAGTGCACTCCTTATGGCGCCACATCCCCTACGAATTTGATGATTATATCGCTAACCCAAAAGAAAACGGTTATCGCTCACTACATACTGCAGTGGTCGGACCCAGCGGGCGGGTGATGGAAATTCAAATCCGCACGCATGATATGCATGATGAAGCGGAACTTGGCGTTTGTGCTCACTGGCGTTACAAGGGGACAGACACAAAAGCGAGCTCAAGTGGTTACGAAGACAAGATTAACTGGCTGCGACAGGTTCTCGAGTGGCAAGAAGAGGTCGGTGATGTCTCTGAGATAGCGCAACACTTAAGTGCGGATATAAACGCAGATCGTGTTTATATCTTTACGCCTAAAGGTCATGTGGTTGATTTGCCGAGTGGCGCAACACCTGTGGACTTTGCCTATCGCGTTCATACAGATGTGGGGCATGCTTGTCGTGGGGCAAAGATTAACGGACGCATTGTACCGCTGACGTATCCTTTGCGTACCGGTGAGCAAGTTGAAATTCTGACCTCGAACAACCCCTCGCCAAGCCGCGATTGGCTTAATCCAAGTTTAGGGTATATCCAAACCTCGCGCTCTAGAGCGAAAGTGGTGAACTGGTTCAAGCAGCAGGATCGTGGACGAAATATCCACGATGGTCGTGCATTACTCGAAGACGAGCTCAAGCGCCTAAGTATTGGTGACATCGCCTTTAAGGATCTCGCTCAGGAAACCAAGTATGACACTGTTGATGACATGTTTGCTGCGATTGGCGCGGGTGACTTAAAACCAACGCAAGTGGCACAGGCCGCTCAACGGATATTGGCGCCTGATCAGCAGCAACTCAAATTCAAGTTTGAGCCGAAGCATAAGCGGAGTGTGCCGAAACAGGATGATGATATTCAGATTCGTGGTGTCGGGCGCTTACTAACAACGTTGGCAAACTGCTGTAATCCAGTGCCAGGTGATCCGATCGTTGGCTACATTACCGTTGGCCGAGGTGTTTCGATTCATCGACAGGATTGTATGAACATGCTGCAGCTTGAAGACCACGAGCCTAATCGGGTCATTGAGGTAAGCTGGGGAACCGCGCCGGATGCTGCCTACGATGTCTCTATCGATATTCAGGCCTACGATCGTGAAGGTTTGCTACGTGACATTACAACGGTGCTTGCAGACGAGAAAGTAAACGTAACGGGCGTGAACACCTTCTCTAATCAGGAAGATCATACCGCGACGATTACCATCAGTATGGAAATCAAATCTCTTGATGCCTTGGGTCGGGTGTTGGCTAAGCTTAAGCAACTGCCTAACGTGATTGAAGCAAAACGGAAGCGTAATGCCTGAAAACAGTCTAAATTCGAAGTACACACTGGAAGATCTGCAATACCTAATGGCACGTTTGCGCGATCCTGATCGTGGCTGCCCTTGGGATATAAAGCAAACCTTCGCCAGTATTGTTCCGCATACGCTTGAGGAAGCCTACGAAGTCGCGGATGCCATAGAACAAGGTGACCGAGATGAGATTCGTGATGAACTCGGAGATCTGCTGTTCCAAGTGATCTTTTATGCCCGAATGGCTGAAGAAGAGGGTAGCTTCGACTTTACCGACATTACCAACGCTATCACCACTAAGCTGGTGCGCAGGCACCCACATGTCTTTCCAAATAAAGCGTTGCGTGCGTATCATCCTGAAGGTACTAGCTTTACTGATGACCAAATCAAAGGGCAGTGGGATGAAATCAAAGCGGAAGAGCGCGCGTTAAAGGCAGGTCTTGGTCAAACGCCGAAACAACGTAGTATTCTGTCTGACATTCCAAAGGCGCTCCCTTCGTTAGGGCGTGCAGATAAATTGCAGCGTCGCGCCTCTAATGTCGGGTTTGATTGGGACAATATTGACGATGTGTTTGCCAAGCTCGAAGAAGAAATTGGTGAGATACGCGAGGTTATTCAGGACGCAAAGGACAAGAGTTTCCGAGAGCCTGATATTCATGCAAGGCTTACGGATGAAGTGGGTGATTTGCTGTTTTGTGGCGTTAATCTAGCGCGTTTTCTGAAGGTAAATCCCGACGAGGCATTGCGTGGCTGTAACGATAAATTCACCCGGCGCTTTAATCATATAGAGCGAGCATTGGCCGAGCAGGGCAAAGCGTTTGAAGACTGCACTCTAAAAGAGCTTGATGCACTTTGGGATGAAGCCAAGCAGTTCAATTGAAATAGTTATCCAAGGTGGGTATGGATTTGCTCGTTGATGGCGCGGATTCGCGCCTCCATTTCGCTCACTAAATGGGCTTCTGGTATTTCCCCTGAGCGTGCAGCTGACTCTAATTCAGCGGCTGCCGCTGCATCTTCATCTGCACACATATTGGCCAGCGCGCCTTTTAACGAGTGAGCGAGATGGTAAATCTCTTCCGTATTCCCAGAGGTGATTGCTGACTCGAAAACTGGCGCTCCGCTGTCATATTGTGTTGTGAATATACCGAGTATCTTCTCCACAATTGTCGCGTTATTACCCAAACGAGCGCTCAATGCATCAATGTCTATCATTCAGTTTCCTCCGCAAAACTATCCAAAATATAGACGCTAAAAGCATATAGGTAAAATTTTTAGCGTAATTAGAAATAGTCTTTGGTTGCTTTAGTGCCGTTGCATGTAGTAACAAAAATACACCAATTACACTGCGATATTTGGGTAACAAATTTGGTATAAAAATCAAACCATTAAAGCACTGCGTTGGTCGTTGAGTTTTTGCGCCGTTGAGATGTTTTTAGTGCTTGTTTGAAAAGGCATTAATGAGGTGCATCGGTCACTATGGTTTAGCTAAGTAGTGTCGCTTGTAGCACTTTGCTTTAGCACTTAGTTGCTGCCTTGAGGCCCTGACGCAATGTCGCGTGATACTGCTGTAAAGATTGAGGAAAGGTGAATGCCAGATAGTTCTAACCGCGAGAAAGCCCCGTTGAATGATAATGGTGGTAGCGTTGGAGGTAACAATCGTTTGAACGTTCATACGCAAAATCAGCAGTCTGCTTATGTTTTAACGGGTGTCGGGCCGCTTAAATCTCAGTCGCAAGGCGAGCATTTATACGCTCTTAGCTCAGATAGTGATGTCGGCGAGCGAGCTCATGGCGTTGATGCTGACGCTGATCCAGACCCCACACCATTCGGGTTTGCAGTTAATGAAGATGACTCAATTGTCCTCACAGAGAAGCAATTGCTCGATGCAGTAAACCCGGAACACCGAAATAGCGATACGTGGACGATCGAGGGCTTTGCGGTCGATCCAAATTTCGGAACGGTCGTTAACAATGGCGATGGCAGCTGGACAGTCTGGCCTGACCACAATTTTTCCGGAGACATGTCGCTGACCTTTATGATCAATGACGGCGTAGATTGTTCACCAGAAAATGTACCGTTGACGGTTGTTCCGCTGCATTGTGCGTCTGACAAAAGTGCATCGCACGACACGGGTACGATGGTTTTGGAAGACCGCGACGATGCCTAGCTCTCCGATCATTCGGTATCGGGGGATGACAATGACAACATCTTCGGCTTAGGCATACAGTGTGTCCGGCATTCAACTTACTTACGATGCGGTTGAAGACCGCGTTTTATTGCAGAGTCATCAAGATGTTTCGCAACCCTCTTGGTGGTTGAGCCGCCGCGCCTTATTGAAGATTATTCATAGCCTTAATTCTGCCTTATTTGCCAAATATGAAACCGAACAAATTCTGCAGCGCGTTGTTGATGGCTCTAATTCCAATGACTCGGTAAGCTCTAATGCTTTGAATGAACAAGGCGCGCGCGATGATTATGAGCGTTACCGTCAAGACTTGCTCGAGGGGAGTACATCCCGAATGGAACGACACTCAACGCCAGTGCCTGACGCCAATCTATTTCCTTTTGCCCGTATCGTGAATGTCGACGTGCAAGAGAACCGTAGCATGGCGATGACCTTTTCAGACGGTGGTGCTAAGGGGTTAAGGTTAGAATTTCAGGAAGAAGGTTTGCAGCTTTTCGTCCAAATGTGTGCAGAGCTAGTGCGACAATGCCAGTGGTAATGTCGGCACCTAAAATCGCTTACCCAGAGAGATGTAAAAGCTCTCGTCTTGCGTGTTGGTTCGCCCATAACCAAGAAAGGCTGGCCCAATCGGGCTGTCCCAGCCAAAAAATGCTGCACCGCTTTTGAACGTAGAATCCCAGCTTATCGCGCTGCGCTCCTCCCAAACATTGCCTGCCTCCGCAGAGATACCGAGATAGAAGGGAAGGTTTGTTCCACCCATCGGGTTTTTGGCTAACTCATAGGTATAAACTAATCTGGCGAAGCGCAAAAAAGGACCGGAGAGAAAGTCTCGGTCTAAGCCGGATAGATTGAGAAAGCCGCCTAACTCAAAGTTGGTAAATCCAATAGGCCCTTCATTGTACGCATTGCCAAAACGCAAAGTTGGCTTCAATGTATGTGCTCCGAGTGATCCGGCAACACTAAGGTCAACTTCGAATTTGTTCGCATATTCTTCTGGGAGGCCTAGTGCCTGGGTCGCGCTGCGGCGCAAGGCAATATCGAGCTTTGAACCGGAGCGGGAAAAGTCCGCCTCATCAAGTGTGTCATATTCGGCACGAATCAGGATGGAATCGCTGTCGTAATCAATCACGTCCAGCCCAATTTGACTAGACAATGTGTCGGGCAGTTCAATATCGCCATTTTGAATTTCAGCGGCGGCAATCATGTCAAAACTGTCATTAAATTCAAATCCAAACCCCGCCTTTGTGGTATTTGACGAGTTGATGACCTCACCGACAGAATCGCCAGAAGAATCGAAGTAATTGGAGATTTCTCGTTTATATTCGCTGTCTGCGAGTAGAAAAAAACTACTCGTGTAGATCGGCCAATAGAGGTCTGTTTTCAACACTTTTTCTGAACCAAACTGAACGGAGTTAGTCCATTCTGCCCCGTATGGGCTCAAGTTGGTTAGTCGCATAGCCGCGCCAATTTCAAAGAGGCTGAAACTACGAAAGTTATCCTCAAAGCTGAATAAAAAATCGAGATATCCCGGTCCCCATTCCTTTTCCTCGATGAGTATTTTCATCGTCGATTGTTCGTTACTTTCTTCCACAAAGGTGGTGACGCGTGCAATGGTTCCCTGACCATAGAGACGTTCGATGCCTTCCCGAATTTGACGCTTGGTGTATGGCCCTTCATGACTGAGCCGCATGCGGTAAAAAATATAATCATCCGCAAGACGGGTTTTATTATTGAGAATAATGCTGTCGATGTTGTGGTTCAGATGCGCCAGTTCAGGCTGATCGACAACGTGCTTTGATGTGTAGTTTTGAGCGATGCTCTGAAGTTTATCGCTTTGAACATTAGCGGCTGCGTAGCCGGCTTGTATGCCCTTCTCGGTGCTGCTGAAATCAGTCAGCGTAATACCGTCTAGATTCGGTTTAATGAGTAAATCGGCTTCGCTGAGTAGGGCGCGCGCACGTTGTTGGTTCTCAAAAGTGAGGAAGTTGCTAAGTTGACCAAGTACATCAAACGTATTGTCGATGTCCTTTGCAGGTAAGGGCAAAGAGCCGATATCTACGGCGATAACAATGTCGGCACCTAAATCTTTGGCGACACTCACAGGTAGGTTATTGGCAATACCGCCATCAACCAAAACGCGGCCATCAATCTCGATAGGACGCAATATTCCCGGTAGTGACATAGAGGCTTGCATTGCTGTCGCAAGGTCGCCTCTGTCTAGCACAATCTGCTCTCCGGTTTCGAGATCAGCGGCGACAGCGCGATAGCTCACAGACAAGTCATCAAAGCTCTTAAGCACTGGATAGGAGCCAAGCATCGACTCAATAAGGCGGCGCATCCCTTGTCCCTGAAAAATGCCTTTCGGTAGTTTAAAACCATCGGCGTCAAAGCCTATGCCGAGCTGGATCGGGTAAAGGTCATCATGGCGCTTGCGCCTGTTTGGTATGCGCGAACGGGGGAGATCGTCAACATAGCCTGAGTTCCAGTTCGCCTTGATAAAAAGCTGTTCGATTTCGGCTGCGCTTTTTCCACTGGAGTAGAGTCCCCCAACAAACGATCCCATACTGGTGCCGACGATTAAGTCGATCGGTATCTCTCGCTCTTCTAATGCCTGCAATACACCCACATGCGCACTGCCGCGAGCGCCGCCTCCCGCAAGCACCAAGCCGATACATGGGCGATCGACCGCGCTTTGACATGCGGCACTTTTGGCAGGCTCATTGTTTGTCGACGCAGCCAAGGTTGACCATGACGTCAAGCACAGAGCCAGGCTTGGCAATACCCCAAAAATTAGCTGTAAAAAGGACAAAAAGCTTGTCTTATAAGACGACAGTAAAGTCATTGTCACCTATGCTCTAGGTAAGAGAGAAAAAAAGGAAATAACTGATTACTGGGCTACTATGAATGGCACTTAAGCTGAATTCAAGGAGCGTGACATGAAAGGTATTGTTTTTACCGAGTTTATTGAGTTAGTGGAAGATACTTTCTCAATGGATATGGTGGATGACATTCTTGATGACTGTGATCTCGACAGCGGAGGAGCCTACACTTCGGTTGGTTTATACGATTATAACGAGATGTTGCAGCTGGTGGGGGCATTGTCGAAGCGAAGTGATACTCCGATACCAGATTTACTGCACGTGTTTGGTAAACATCTGATTTATAAGTTCAGTAGCAATTTTTCCTCAATGTTTGAGGCCGCCCCTGATGCATTTACATTTCTTGAAGGTATCGACAATCACGTGCATTTAGAAGTACGAAAGCTCTACCCAGATGCTGAACTTCCACAGCTTGGTACCGAGCGACCTGACGCCAATA
>NZ_LWFU01000769.1:0-771 GCF_001635135.1 Oleiphilus sp. HI0080 | reverse complement strand
CCACTTGCCGCGAAAGCGGCCATCGGCGTCATGCATTTGCGCCTGTTTTTCCAAATTAAAGTGTCGCCCACCTCTAGGGTCTGCACCCACTCCTGCGATGTACTGCCAGTTTCCCCAGTTTGAAGCGGGGTCGTAGTCGATCAGTTGCTGCTCGAAATAGGCTGCGCCGCAACGCCAGTCTAGGCCAAGTTCATTGATCAGGGCCGAGGCGGCAATTTGCCTGCCTCGATTACTCATATAGCCTGTTTCGTTGAGTTGGCGCATGCAGGCATTTACGATTGGGTAGGGCGTTGTACCCATGCACCATTGACGATAACGTTGGGCATAGAACGAGCCTCTTTGCTTTCTCGCATTCGCTTCGGTAAACAGCCCGTTCAGTAAAAATAGGCGCTTGTTGAATGCGCGCGCGTACCACTGAAAGTATTCACGCCAAAGTAGCTCAAACAACAACCATGCGTTGTCTTCGTTCTTACCATGCTGAGCTTGGTACCCCTCTAGTGCTTGCACTGTTCGCCGAACTGAAAGGCTTCCATTTGCGAGCCAAAATGACCACTTGGATGAACTCTCCCAGTCATCAAAGGCATTGCGTGTTTGTTTATAGTGGTTTGGCGCGTTCCCGGAAAAATAAGTCGTTAGATGGTCTAACGCCGCGGCTTCACCTCCATGAACCAAAGGCGATGTATTTTTGATCGCTTTTTCAGGTTCAAAAAGCGGGAAATTGAATGCTTTCAAAGAGACGGGTTCAGGCAGCGCTGATATCGTGCTGGCTGG
>NZ_LWFU01000768.1:0-358 GCF_001635135.1 Oleiphilus sp. HI0080 | reverse complement strand
TAAGGGTGGGCGAGTGTTTAGTGGTGAGGGTGCTTCAGTTGCTGTCGCTGCCTTCGGTAATTGGCTGGGTTTAATCCGGTCCATTGCTTAAACGCTCTGGAAAAGGCTCTAGACTCACTAAAACCAAGCTGCTCCGCGACTTCTTTTACACTTAGGCTGGTTGATTTGAGTTGCTGCTTGGCAAGCTTTAGTCGAACCTCGTTTTTTATATCCTGAACAGAAGAGCCCTCGGCGCTGAGTTTGCGGCGTAATGTTGGCTCACTCATTCCTAGCTTTTCGGCAAGCTCTTTACTTTGGGGCAAAATAAGTTGCTCGTTGGTGCGGAGTTGGCGTGGTTCAAGTAGCTGGCGTGTTTTGG
>NZ_LWFU01000767.1:0-670 GCF_001635135.1 Oleiphilus sp. HI0080 | reverse complement strand
CTCCGCTAACCCGGCTCGTCTTCGCTTTTCGTTCAACCCTTGCGGGCTGTCTCTCAAAGCGAGCGCGCATTATAAATATCTCGTCGACAAGCGCAACACTTTTATCGAGAAAAAACCGGCTTTTTATGTATCAAAACGTAAAGCGCTCAAAAGACGATCAAGATGGTTATTTGACAGCCAGTCTAGCCCGCTTTTCCAGATAGACCGGCAGCCTGAGAAGCAAAAGGATGATGAGCGGAAACGCAAATAAAATTGCTTCGAGATAATCAGATCTAGCCTGCCAATATACATGGACCAACGCGGCGAATGCCGAAAGATAGATAAGACGATGCAATCTCTTCCAACTCTTACCCATTTTCCTGATTACAAACTTAAAAGAGGTAAGTGCGAGCGCAAGCAAGATTAGAAATCCAAGCGCCCCAGCAATAACATACGGTCGTTTATACAAGTCTTCTACGAAGTTGGACCAATCAACAAGAAACGCTCCATAAGAAAAGACGTGCAGAAACGCATAAAAAAAGGAGTACAAGCCAATCATCCGACGATACCGCACAAAAGACGGTAGAGCTCGAAATTTTCGGAGGGGCGTCACAGACAGGGTAAGGATCAATATAACGAGCGCGGCCTCACCGAGAAATTCGACCAAAGCCTTGGCAGGCTCTGCGCCAAG
>NZ_LWFU01000766.1:0-3223 GCF_001635135.1 Oleiphilus sp. HI0080 | reverse complement strand
GCCTCTTGTTCAGATGTAGTAAACAACACTTCCGACGCTGGATTCAGGTGGCAAACTCGCATTCGTTGGTCACAGACAAAAACGGGATTACTAACGTGCGGCAAGGCTTTTAAAGCAACGCCGTCTTCTGCTTTTTTTTCGGTCCATGCGTCATGCAAGTTTGGGAATTGATTCTGAGCCAAGCATCTGGCAAAAAGCGAAAAATAAGGGCGCATTCTTTGACAGAAATGCAAAAGGGGCCGCACCCTATCATCAAAAGTAAGGCATACAAGGCCTAAGCGGCTATCCTCAAAAACGATAGGGACAACGACTGCTTTATGGCGCACGGAGCCCAACGAGTTTAGCAGTTCTGAATTGTGAACTAGGCTTTTGGAAAGATCGAACGGATTGCGCTCCAAAACATAGGGTCTGAAGTCCTTGCAAAACGGGTCTAAACCCGTCTCCATTATCCATACCTTTTCGCTTTCACGATCAAAAAACTGAGCATATTCGAAGTAACCACTTCGAAGGTCGGGTTTTTCACAAACTAAAAGAATGCCGCCTGTCGCATCAATTTCGCGACAAAGCTCTGACAAAAACATATGGCCGAGTATAGATTGGTTCGCACCCTGCTCGTGCAGAAGCATAAGCTTTTCATACACTCTGCGCAGAGAAGCGTCTTGGCGACGAGAACCTGTATTTGTTTCCATACGAGCACGCTCGATATATTGTGCTTGTAGAGCTTAGTCCATTTAAATACTATGCTCAACTGACCAATCGCCACTACGAGGCTAGCCATGGCGCTCAAAGGAATACTGTACGCTAGTCGCAGCTTGCAACCATTTTCTTCTCTCGATCTAGAAACGCTCTCGCAGCAAGCAAGCAAAAACAATTTAGTGCTCGATATATCAGGCTATCTGTACTTCGAGAAAGGTACCTTCCTCCAGTATATTGAGGGGCCAGCTGACGCTCTAGAGTGCCTTTTTAACAAGATTACACTAGATGAACGGCACAAGATTTATCGCCACATTAGCGATACGAAACTAACAGAGCGTCGCTTTCCGGACTGGTCCATGCAATGGCTTACAAATGCGTATCTCGCAGAGATAAGGCTTGAAAATATATTGATAGACCAATTGGATATCATGCAGAAGTTAGGGGGTGCCGGACCCGACTTCTCAGAAACAGCTTTTAGATTGGTCAATTCACTCGCACGATAGCCATGTCGAGCAATTAGTTAGAGATTAGAAAGCGACAAGCTTATTCTCGCTCAACCTCACAGTCCTCTCTGCCACTCTTGCCTCAGCGGAATCGAGCCTGGCTTATTCAAGGCCAGATTAATTTTATCCAACATCGCCTGCTTATCTTGGCCAAGCGTCCCCTTCAAAACCAAGTAATTGGACGCATGGTCCGACCGAAAAACGGTGTTCTTCAACTCAAAGGTCGAAACCAATGAATGAATTTCTTTAAATAACTCTTCCTGCGAAAGAGGCTCATAGTCGCCATCAAAGCCAGACCGGAATCGTTCTTCTCCCATCGGGAAAGACACGACAAGTGTTGAAACGAACTCAGGCTGAGTTTCGTTCATTAGCTTGGCGCTATTAATCGCGTGCTGCTCCGAGAATTTTCTCCCCCCCAAGCCATTCAAAATCATAACCGACGATTTAATTCCGGCTGCTTTGAGCTTGAGAAGTGCGTCCTTTGATGTTTCAAAGGTCTCGCCTTTTTGAACACACTCAAGGACTTTATCATCGCCAGATTCACACCCCACATAGACCATGGACAGTCCAAGCGCTCTCAGCTCAGCCAACTCCTCAACGGACTTTTTCTTCAAGTTTCTGGGCAAACAATATGCAGTGACTCGCTCAAGGTTTGGAAAGTATTGATTAATTTTTCCAAGAATCTCCTTCAATCTGCGGACAGATAAGGTCATAGCATCACCATCAGCAAGGAAGAATCTCCTTACGCCCGGCATTTGCGAGGCGACTGCCGCCAACTCTTTCTCCACATCTTCAATTGCTTTTGGCTTGAACTTCTTCTGAGGAGCAGTGTACATCTCACAGAAGCTACAACGGTTATATGAGCAGCCATTGCTTACCTGAAGAATGAGAGACTTAGCTTCAGAGGGCGGCCTAAATACTGGTTCGATGTAGTCGATAGGAAAATAATTCATAAAGCCTTTGGCGGTAAGAGCGTCTAAGACAATGCGACGCGTTCCATGAGGCCTGCTGCTGCAAGCTCGCCATGCAGATGCACGACCTCACTGGTTTGAAAGTTATAAGGAGTGAAGAAATTACCCTCACGCAGTAAGCTAACCAAGTCGCCTAGAAGGGGCATGTGCGCAACAACGAGAATACAATCATTCTCCGAACACTCAGCGAGTTTTTTAACGACTAGAGCCGGGTCAGAATCTGGGCGAAGAAAAGTTTGAACCGTCACGTCCATCTTGAGCGAATCAGCAAAAAATTCTGCTGTTTGCTGCGCACGCAACAGATCGCTGCTCCAGATTTCGGTAACGACGCCCGTTAGTAAAGATTTCATTTCAGAAGCGCGCTGCTTCGTGCTTGATTTGCCCATTTCTGTCAGTGGCCGCAACCTGTCGCTCGGTGCGTCGAACGAAGCCTCGCCATGGCGGCACAAAAAAACATTAACCATTACTGTCGGTGCGCTCTGGGCTTTCAGTGCTGATTTGACCATTCTCACGGTCGGGCCAGTCGGAGAACGGAAAAGGCATGTCGTCGTTTTCAAAACTGACAAACTCTGCGATTTGCTTGAGGTAAATACCCAGCCGTGCTCCAAAGTCTTTTAAGGCCTCGTTTGGCTGACCGGATACAACCGCGATGACGCTTTGCAGTAAAGCGATCAAAGCCAGCAATAAGTCCATAAAGCTAAAAACAATACAGAACAGAATAACGTAGACGATTCGCATTAGATCTCATCCTTCGGAAGGGTGTATTCAACATCTGTGTTTCGCTCTGCGAGCATCAATGTTTTTATCACAGCCGAAATCGATTCTCCACCATAAAGCACTTTATACAGGCCTTGAACCAGTGGCATGTATATATCGTGTTCATCAGCAAAACGCTTTACCTGCTTAAGCGTGTTCACACCCTCGGCAACCTCACCGAGCTCTGCCACAGCTTCATCGAGATTGCGCCCTTCGCCAAACGCATAGCCTACTCGATAATTCCGACTCAAAGGCGAGCACGCTGTGGCGATTAAATCACCAACTCCAGATAGACCG